>CAKRRJ010000011.1 GCA_934394615.1 uncultured Lachnospiraceae bacterium | reverse complement strand
ACCCGGACCATGGGAACTCTGATGATGAGCATTGCCGATTTTATTCCGCAGATGCAAAGCTGGATTCGGGATTTTTCGCATAATAACCAGGATATTATGAATTATGTAAATCAGATCCAGTTCCAGCCAGATCAGGCCATTCAGTGGGGAATCAGCATTCTTGGCAGCGGAGCAGGAAATATGATGAGCACGACCATGTCAGCGGTAAGCTCGATCGTCAGCGGACTTGCTACCTTTTTCATTGCATTTTCCTTTGCCTGCTATATTCTTTTTCAGAAAGAACAATTGCACGTGCAGATAAGAAAAGTATGTTTTGCGTTTCTTTCCAAACAGAAGGCAAATGCACTCCTTAAAATCTGTTCCCTGATTTATCGGACATTTGCCAATTTCCTTACCGGACAGTGCTTAGAGGCTGTGATTCTCGGAAGTATGTTTGCCGTCACGTTAAGCATTTTGAAAATGCCCTATGCACTGCTGATCGGAACCGTGATCGCGTTTACTGCATTGATCCCAATCTTTGGCGCGTTTATCGGATGCGCATTGGGCTGCTTCCTGATTTTTATGGTAAGTCCGAAGCAGGCAATGCTGTTTCTCCTTGTATTTCTGCTGCTTCAGCAGATCGAAGGGAATCTGATCTATCCGCATGTGGTCGGAGGTTCTGTCGGACTTCCGTCCATCTGGGTCCTTGCTGCGGTTACCATCGGCGGAAATCTTATGGGAATTGCAGGAATGCTCATCTTTATTCCGCTTGTCTCCGTTTGTTATACTGTTTTCAGGGAAGTTGTGTATCTGCGCCTGAAGGAAAAACATATAAAACGGGTGACAGCGACCGCGGTGGAAGAATATACCGCGGAGGAATGAATGCGCAATCTGTTATTACCCAGACAAGCCTGATGGAGGAACGTTATTCCGGCGCGGACCCGGTGCGTCATCAGTTCTGTGTCTCTACCCAGCATTATTCCTTCGCGGTGGAGGCCTTTGTGGAGCTGTTGAAGACTTACGGAGGTGAGACTTACGATTTCAGGATCCGGGAGACCCAGACCTATGAGATCATTGAGGATGTGGCAAAGCTGAAAAGTGAGATGGGGGTGCTCTATTTAAACCAGTTCAACGAGAATGTTCTGCGAAAAACCTTCAAGGAGCATAATCTGAAATTTGAACGGCTGTTTCTGGCAAAGCCTCATGTGTTTGTCGGATCGGGAAATCCGCTGGCAAAGCGGGAATTGCGGAGTACACGCTTCCGACCATGAACGGCATTGACCTGTGTGAAGTCATCCGCCGCATCAACCCGGAAATCCGCCTGATCCTCATTGCCGAACAGAGCAGTGCTGATTTTGAGTGGTACTTAAACAACGGCATGATCGACCGGTTTATGCTGAAGGAGGAGTTTGCGGAGGAATTCGCGGAGATGTTTGGGTAAGAGCGGATCTGCAGTTATGGATTCGCGTCAGAAGGAAAAAAGGTACTGATTGGATAGCATAACGCATAGAAAATGTGTGCTCTCCGTATCCTGTAAAAAGAGTATTTATGATACAGGATATGGAGGGCATTTTTTATGAAAAAGGAAAATAAAGCATTGCTGACGGCCATTGCCATTCCGCTGGCTGTGGGAGGGGTATCGGGCTTTTTGACCCGGAATAGTATGAGCACATTCCAGAAACTGAAAAAGCCGCCCCTGTCACCGCCGGGATGGCTTTTTCCAGTTGTCTGGAGCATTTTATTTATCTGTATGGGCATCGCTTCCTGGCTTGTCTGGAAACAGCCGGAATCGGAGGACCACACCCGGGCCTTAAAAACCTACGCAGCGCAGCTTGTGGTGAACTTTTTCTGGCCGATTTTGTTCTTCCTGGGTAAACAGTATACGATTGCCTTTGCCTGGCTGTGCCTGCTGTGGTATCTTGTTTACAGCTGCCTGAACCAGTTCTTTCTGCTTTCGAAAAAGGCGGGCAATCTGCTGGTGCCGTATCTGGTGTGGCTGACGTATGCAGGGTATCTGAATCTGATGATTGCTATTCTGAACTGAAATAATCTGGCATAGCTGCCAGAGCTTTTCTGGCAGATGGTTTTGGGTTACTGTCCCTGGGAGTGCTGGTAATTCTCGCCCCAGGTCCACATGGCATCCATGATTGGCTTTAAGCTGTGGCCGAGGTCGGTCAGGGAATATTCCACTTTCGGCGGCACTTCAGCGTAGACCTTGCGGTTTACCAGGCCGCTTTCTTCCATCTGGCGCAGTTGGGCGGTGAGTACCTTCTGACTCACCTGGCCGATGGATTTTTTCAATTCTCCAAATCGTTTGGTTCCCGTGAGCAGATCCCGGAGGATGAGCACCTTCCATTTATCGCTGATGAGAGTGAGGGTGGTCTCTACCGGGCAGGCCGGGAGCTTTTTTGTATTCTGAATATCTGGCATGGGAAATCTCCTTATACAGCATGAGTTGCTGGTTTTGATCTGTTTTTTCGTCGATGTCTGCGGATGTAGCCTTCTATTTCTGGGCTTTGTAGGCCAGTCCCCAGGTTTCCATGGACTGGATGATAGGCCGCATGGATTCACCCAGTTCGGACAGCGCATATTCCACCCGCGGAGGCACTTCTGGATATACGGTCCGGGTGATGATGCCGTCTGCCTCCATGGAGCGGAGACTGTCAGTCAGTACCTTCTGGCTGATGCCTTCCAGATCTTTTTTCAGTTCGTTAAAGCGCCACGGACGCGCCAGAAGATTACGTATGATCAGAAGCTTCCATTTGCTTCCGATGAGAGAAACCGTGGTGGCCACCGGGCAGGCGGGCATTTCTTCTTTGGTAAGCATAAACATACACCTCCAATAGTTTCCATTTGAATGTTATATACAAATTATAATATAGCATGTTCCGGTGTTCAAGTAGTTACTTCGCGGTAACTGTGAGTTACAAAAAGGTGACTCAGTAATAGATTTGTGCGTACTTCTTTTCAGAAAGGCGAGGACTTACAATAGAATTGCAAACAGGGAAAGCTGTTTGACAAGAATTTATGGAGGTAACAATTATGGCTCTTTCTAATCTCTTTGGATGGAATAATAAGGCGGAGGCGGCTCCTGCAACCGCTTGTGGTGCTGGTGACAAGTCCACTGAAAAACCTGCAGCCTGCGGCTCTGCCTGTGGTGCTGGAGATAAAACAGTTGAACAGCCAGCAGCCTGCGGCTCTGCCTGTGGCGTTGGAGACAAGCAGTAAAAGTCGGAGTACGCTCCAAGAAAACGATCTTGGGGCGTATTTCCGAGAGGGCAACGGCTGTTACGCCTTCGGAAATGCGTCCCATCACAACAAGGAGGATCACATGAAACAGTATTTTTCTTTTCAGTGGCACATCACCGATGAATGCGACCAGCGATGTAAACACTGTTATATTTTCTCTGAAAACTGCAACAAAAAACTAGATGCGATGTCCTGGCAGCAGATGCAGGATACTTTTTATAACTGCCTGGACTTTTGTGAAGTCTATGGCCGCCTGCCGTATTTCTACATCACCGGCGGTGATCCGATTTTGCACCCGGATTTTTGGAAGCTGATGGGGCTGATGAAGCAACACAGCGTTCCATTTACGATTCTCGGCAATCCCTTCTATCTGACCGATGCGGTTTGCCGCAGGCTGAAAGAATACGGCTGCGAAAAATACCAGCTTTCCATTGACGGTTTGCGCCAGACCCACGACTGGTTCCGCAAACCGGGCAGTTTTGATATTACGCTGGAGAAGATTGGCTGCATCAACCGGGCGGGTATCCGCTCTGTGGTCATGACTACAGTTTCCAGCGCGAATATAGATGAAGTTCCGGGCATTATTGATGCAGTGGCAGCAGCTGGTGTGAATGTCTATGCCTTTGCGCGTTATTGCCCTACCAGTGAGGAAAAACAGGTTGGAATTGAACCGCAGCGTTATCGTCAGTTACTGGCAGATTGTGACCGGAAATTTAAGGAGTACGAGGCGGAAGGATGCCAGACCTACTTCAATAAGAAAGACCACCTGTGGACGTTGTACGAGTATGAGATCGGGGCGTTTAAAATCCCGGAAACCGTGGAGGATGGTATGATCTATGGCGGATGCAACTGCGGCAACTGCCACCTGACAATGCTCCCGACCGGGGATGTGTACGCCTGCCGCCGGGTGCAGAACAGCAAGGTTGCCAATGTGTTCACCGATCGGCTGGCGGATGTCTGGGTATACCAGATGGAGCAGTATCGTGATTACACGAAATTTGAGAAGTGTAGCAAATGCGAGCTGTTGTCATTCTGCCGGGGCTGTCCTGCCGTGGCAAGTGGTAAAGACGGAAATTTCTATGCGGCTGATCCGCAATGCTGGAAGGAGGTTTCGTGATGAATGAAGTGATGAAGATAATCCTGCACCGTCGTTCTTTTCGGCGGTTTGAGGACAGGCAGATTGAAGAATCTGCGTTGCAGGAAATTTTACAGGCAGGTTTGTATGCGCCCAGTGCAGGCGGCAGGCAGGGCGTAATATTTGCCGTCTGTCAGGACAGAAAAGTGAATGAGCGTCTCGGCAAGATCAAGCGGGCAAATTCTCATCCGCGGATGGCCACAGCCACCAGTTATGTCTCAAAAGAGCAGCCCAGCATTGCGGATGATTCGAAGCTGCTTAACGCTTTTTATGACGCGCCTATGGTCATCACTCTGTTTGCGCCGAAGAATTTTCTGTTTTCGGTGGATGACTGCGCAGTAGCAGCGGAAAATATGATGCTGATGGCAGATTCCCTTGGGAGTGGCTCCTGCTATATTGGTCAGGGGTGGACGGCATTTGCGGATCCATACGGACAGGATGTGTTAAGACAGTGGGAAATCCCGGTTACGCACTATGCTGTGATGCAGCTTATCCTGGGATATCCGCGCGAGGAGGACAGACATCCGTCCGCAAAGCCAAGAAAAGAAAGGCGTGTTCTGCGATTTTGAGTAAATGGAAAAAGACGATAGTTTCCCAGCGGTAACTATCCCACAATATTGTGCGTACTTTCGCATTTCCTGATCATCCGTTATAGTAGAGTCATCGAAAGGAAAATCTTTCAAAACCCAATCACAATATTTATCATGGAGGATAAGACAATGAAGAAAGTAGTAGAATTTTTACAGGCAAACCCGGTACAGTATCTGGCAACCGTAGGATGTGATGGTAAGGCAAAATGCCGCCCGTTCATGTTCTCCGGCGAGATGGATGGAAAGCTCTGGTTCTGCACCAACAACACCAAAGAGGTGTATAAGGATATGCAGAAGAACCCGGAAATCGAGATTTCTGTTTCCAGCCCGTCTTACGCATGGATCCGCCTGCACGGCAAAGCTGTATTTGAGAACAACATGGCGGTCAAGGAAATGTGTATCGCAAATCCGATCGTGAAGAGCCAGTATCAGACCGCAGAGAATCCGATTTTTGAGGTATTCTATCTGGAAGATGCCCACGGCCTGATCGCAGACTTTTCCGGTAACCCGCCGTACGAATTCTAAGAGAAATGGATTGAAATTCTGGCAGCCCAAAAGCCTGGAAACGGGCAGGGAGCTGCTGGAAAATTCTAAGAAATGAGGGATGTCGCATGAATCAGAGTGAGCGCAGACAATATCTAATCAGGGCCCTTTGTGCGGAGCGAAGAGATCGGCGGAGCATGGAAATTCCGGCTGAAAAAAACGAGCAGGATGATCTGCTCCGGGCACTGATGAATGTCCGGGAACCGAAGCAGATTTCGGAAGAACTGCTGCAGATTCAGGATGAATATCTGCAGGAAGAGCAGAGCAAAAGAACTCTTACGGATGTTTCAGAAATCCTACTGTGTAATCTGGATAAGCGTCTGGCACTCTGGCAGGGCGACATTACCACGCTCAAAATTGATGCCATTGTGAATGCTGCAAACAGTGGCATGTGTGGATGTTTTTATCCGCTTCACGGATGTATTGACAACATCATTCACAGCCGCAGCGGTATCCAGCTTCGGCTGTACTGTGCGGATCTGATGCGAAAGCAGGGACATGAGGAAGCTACAGGGCAGGCGAAAATCACGCCGGCCTTTAATCTGCCCTGTAAGTATGTACTTCACACCGTGGGACCAATCATTTATGGAAGTGTGACGCAAAAGGACTGTGAACTGCTTGCAAATTGTTACCGTTCCTGTCTGAAACTGGCGGCGCAGTCCGGTGTGGAGAGCATTGCGTTTTGCTGTATTTCTACCGGAGAATTCCATTTTCCAAATGAGAAAGCGGCAGAGATTGCGGTTCGCACCGTGCGGGAATTTTTAGAAACAGAAACCAGAATAAAGAAGGTGGTATTTAATGTTTTCAAGGATCTGGACAAAGAAATCTACGGAAGAATCCTCAGTGCAGGAATCACAAATTAAAAAGCTGAAAGAAGTACTAGAGGAAGCGGATGCAGTGGTGATCGGAGCCGGTGCAGGGCTTTCTACTTCGGCAGGATTCACCTACAGCGGAGAGCGGTTCGAACGGTATTTTTCGGATTTTGCGAAACAATATGGCTTTACCGATATGTACTCCGGCGGCTTTTATCCGTTTCAGACTTTGGAAGAACATTGGGCTTACTGGAGCCGTTATATCTGGATCAACCGTTATCAGAACGCGCCGAAACCGGTGTATGAACAGCTCTATGAACTGGTGCGGAAGAAAGACTATTTTGTGTTGACGACCAACGTGGATCACTGCTTCCAGAAGGCTGGATTTGACAAGCACCGCCTCTTTTATACCCAGGGAGATTATGGATTATTCCAGTGCAGCAGGCCGTGCCATGAAGAGACATATGATAATGAAGAAATCATCCGGCGTATGCTGGAATCGCAGGGATACACGATAGAGGTGGGAAAGAAATCCGATGGATGTGCTCAATCTTTGGGATCATCTGCAGACACCGCTCAGGAACTGCGACTGCCGGAACAGGGAGCTTTAAAGATGCAAATTCCATCCGATCTGGTGCCGCACTGTCCGAAATGCGGCAGCCCCATGACCATGAATCTGCGCGGTGACGACACCTTTGTTCAGGATGAAGGCTGGAACCAGGCATCGCAGCGTTATGCGGAATTTCTGCGCCGGCATGAGGGGATGCGGGTGCTTTTTCTGGAATTAGGAATCGGCTACAACACACCTGGTATCATCAAATATGCTTTCTGGCAGATGACAGACAAAAATCCCAATGCCACGTACGCCTGTCTGAATTATGGTCAGGCCTATGCGCCGGAACAGATTCGGAAGCATTCTATCTGCATCAATCAGGATATTGGTGTAATTCTGTCCGAACTTTAAGATTTTTTGTTTTTGCTTCATTCAGGCAGCAGAAATGATTGACGCAGTTTCCTCCAGACATTAGAATGAGAATAGATTCTACATAGCATGTCTGGGGCGGCAACATACATGGAGCTTCGCAACTTGAAAGCATTTCTTGCGGCAGCACGCGAAGAAAATATCACGAGGGCAGCGGAACAGCTGCATATCACGCAGCCATCCCTTTCCCGGCAGATCATGCAGCTGGAACAGGAACTAGGAGTAAAATTATTTCAGAGAAGCCGTCACAGCGTTATTCTGACAGAACAGGGGCGCCTTTTTAAGCGCAGAGCGCAGGAAATTCTGGAACTTGCGGATAAGGCGCAGAAGGAGCTGAAGCAGGAGGATGAACTGATTTTCGGGGAGATTTCCATTGGCTGTGCAGAGACACAGAACATGGATGCGCTGACGCAGCTTATGGCAGAATTTCAGGATGCGTATCCAGATGTTTTCTTTGACATTTATACCGCAGTGGCGGACGATGTTCTGGAGCGGATGGAGCGCGGAAATCTGTGAAAAATGAGCTGGAAAACTGGCTTGGCGAATATTATGATCAGGTTTATGTGGCGGCCACTAGTAATATTTCCTATTATAATCGTAGATTAATGGTCAAAAATGGTCTTGGCGTTGCCACCTGCCATGAGTTTTCGGATGTAGATTCGGATCTCAGCATTCGTCTGCTTTCTCCGGAGATTTCCAATGGCAGCGTTCTTGTCTGGAAGCGGGAGCAGGTTCTTTCTCCTGCTGTCCGGAAATTTGTGGAATTTGCAAAGCAGAAACTGCAGCAGGGTGATATGCAGAACGTGCATACTGAAGAATAAATAAGAGGTATTAGACATTGTGCCGGAATTACCATAAAATGTAGATATTCGAAAGAGTATCTGCATTTTTTTCGTGATACATATCGGGGAGGCGCTCAGCCGGAGAACTGATGTGGCTGAATGCGATCATTTCTCTGATTATCATGCTTTTGATGTTTGCCATTTCCGAATGGATTTTGACGCATCTGTTTGGCAGGATCGATGCGGATGTGTATTATCATGCAAAGCGCTATCTGTTTGTGGCAATCTTTTCTATTCCGGCCATCGGCCTGTTTGAAGCCGGTACGGCAATTTTCCGGACGATGAACGACTCGGAGACTACCATGAAGATTTCGCTGCTCATGAATGCCATCAATGCAGTGGGCAACGCTATCCTCATTTACGGCTTTCTGATGGGAACCCAGGGCGCGGCGTTGTCTACACTGGTATCCCGCTGGGTTGCGGCGTTCATCGTAGTAGGCCTTTTGCTGAATCCAAAACGGGAGCTGAGCCTTGAGCGGAGCCTGAGCCATCGTTTCGACTGGAGCCTTACCAAAAATATTCTGCGTATGGGAATTCCGAATGGTGTGGAAAATGGAATCTTCCAGCTCGGAAAGATTGTGCTTCTTGGATTTGTGGCAACTTTTGGAACCAGCGCCATCACGGCCAACGCAGTGTCGCAGACGCTGGCATCCCTGGAGGTAATTCCGGGCAGCGCCATTCAGCTTGCCATGATTCCGGTCATTTCCCGGTGTGTGGGAAAGAAAGATTTTGAGCAGGCACGTTATTATAACGGAAAGCTAATGAAAATGGCCTATGCAGCCATGTGGATCTGGTGCGGTGTTATGGTACTCAGCCTGCCAGGAGTTCTGAAGATTTACCAGTTGTCGGAGGAAACGGCAAAGCTGATGGTCACCATGTTTTTATGGCACACGGCAGGTGCCGTGACTATATGGCCGCTGTCTTTTGATCTTCCGGCATCCCTGCGGGCGTCCGGAGATGTCCGGTTCCCGATGATCATTTCCATTTTCTCCATGTGGACAATGCGTTTGGGCGGTGCGCATTTCCTTGCAACCGTTATGCAGCTTGGCGCAGTCGGTGTCTGGATTGCCATGTCCATGCTGGACTGGGGATTTCGCGGAATCATTTATGTGTTCCGGTGGAGAAGCGGAAAGTGGATGGAGAAACGGTTATAAATGAAAACCCCTCGCGTCTGACCAGCAAAACAAGGTCGAACGCGGGGGCTTGAGTTTCAATTGGGAATCCTATATAATGGAAGAAATGAACATGAGGAGGTCAGCATGGCTCTTGAAAATAAATTAGGCATTACCAGTTCCGCAGAGCTTGCCCGGGAAGAAGAGCGGATCAGCAAGAAAAAAGCGGCAGAACTGTTTGAAAGCGGGAAACTGGATACGCTTCCAGCCGGAACATTTGCATCATTAAAAGAGATACACAGATGTCTTTTTGAAGATATTTATGAGTTTGCAGGAAGAATACGGACCGTGAATCTGGCAAAGGGCAATTTCCGTTTTGCTCCGCTGATGTATCTGGAAGCAGCGCTGGCGAACATTGATAAAATGCCATGGTCTACGTTTGATGAAATCGTCGAAAAATATGTGGAAATGAATATTGCACATCCGTTCCGGGAAGGAAATGGACGCAGCGCCCGCATCTGGCTGGACCAGATGCTGAAAAAAGGCATCGGGCAGGTGGTAGACTGGAGTAAGGTAGACAAGGAAGATTATCTGCTTGCCATGGAGCGCAGCCCCATTAAGGATGTAGAGATTAAAGTACTGCTGAAGGCTGCTCTGACGGATGAGGTGGACAGTGGAGAAGTATTCATGAAGGGAATCGACCACAGCTACTATTACGAGGGATACACAACATTTAAGACAGAAGATTTATAACATGGAAGAGGGACGAAAGCATTTTGGGTGATTGCTTTCGTCCCTCTTTTATGTATCGATGTGACACGGACAGCACGTACTCTGATTTTTAGCGATCTGTCGGCTTCATTACTTTAACAGTTTCTCTACATCTTCAATCCAGGCGTCAATTTTAGCCTGCTTTGTCTCCCCAGGTGGTCTCCACCGTTGGAGTCGAACTGCACTTCCATTTCACAGGCAGTTTCTGCTCCGGTACAGGCTTTTTTCATGTCTTTGATGACATGGCCTGGCCAGCCGCCGTTGGTCATGAAGGGAACAACAATTTTGCCGTTCCAGTTCTGGCTGTGCAGGAAGGTCAGAACGGCCGGAGCTATGGTGTACCACCAGGTCGGGGTTCCAACGGCAATGACATCGTAGTCATCCAGCGAGACATGTAACGGTTTGATGGCCTCAAGTTCGTTTTCTTTCAGCGGCTGGAAGTCTTTCATGTAGCTTAAGTTATCCTTCATCTGCTCCAGATTGCTCATACCGGAGAGCACCATTATCATGCTCGGAAAACCGGCTGCAAAACGGATGGCATAGCTGGCCGGGCTACCGCCGTGAAGCTCATCGAGGACGGCTTTGGCATCTTCCGGCAGATTTACCAGACTGCCGCCTTTTACCGGTTCCATAACGATGACCGGTTTATTGAATTTGCGGCATACCTCGTAGCAGGCGCGGCTCTGGACAGCCGGATCTTCGTAATCCAGATAGTTGAACTGGATCTGAACCACTTCGATTTCCGGATAGTCCGTCAGAATTTCTTCCAGAACCTCCGCACGGTCGTGGAAGGAGCTGCCGACATGCTTTACTTTTCCTTCTTTTTTCAGTTCAAATGCAGTCTCGTAGGCGCGGCAGGCCTTGAAGAAAGGATAGTTTTCCTTTCCCTGGGCATGCATCAGATACAGGTCAAAGTAGTCCACGCCGCAGGCCTCCAGCTGGCTTTCAAAAAGCGGGCGGATATCCTCTTCCTTCTTAAAAAAGAAATTGGTCAGCTTATTGGTCAGCAGATAGCGGTCCCGCGGGTATCGGCTGGTGAGACAGGTCTTCAGTGCTGTTTCACTTTTTCCCTGGATATAGCCGTGGGCGGTATCGAAGTAGTTGAAGCCGGAAGTAAGAAATTCATCCACCATCCGGCAGGTTTCCTCAATGTCAACGTCTTCCCCTTTCCTAGGAAGGCGCATGCAGCCGAAACCGAAATTTTTCTGAATGCCCATGATCTGGGCAAGGGTCTTTTCTTCCATATGTAAATCCTCCTGTATAAGATGGATGTACTCTCGGAGTCTCTCCTGTACCTGCCTTTGCGGCTGATTTTCTGCCAGTCATGCACAAATTTTATCAACGTACACGCCGTGTACGCCTCAAAAATTTGCACACAACTGACAAAAAATCATCTCGCAAAAACAGGCACAAAGAGATTCCGAGAGTACATAAAATAATGTTTCAGAAAACAAAAAAACGACAGAAAATACTGCCGCAGCCATCAGACATGGGCCGCGACGATATTTCATGTCGTTTTGTTTCCTGATGTGAAATTGTGCTGCTTTTCGAAAGCAACGAAAGTGATTATAGCACAAATAAAAAAGAAAAGGAAAAAATAACAGAACTGGTGTTTGATGCATCCGTGGACAGAAAAATCAGCGTATGGTATACTAAATAGCAGACTGAGAATCAAAAAGGAGTACCGAAATGACGAACGAAACGGATTTCCAGGAGAAAAAAACAGGATACTACATTCTGGATAACTGCACCCGCTGCGGGCGCTGCGCCCAGAAATGCCCGCTTCATGCGCTGGTGCCGCGCCAGGGACATTACCGGATTGATCTGCGGTTCTGCGATGGATGCGGAATCTGTTATGATATCTGCCCGATCGGGGCGGTGGCGAAGGGGAGCGAACCGGAGCAGCAGTAAGGAGGAAGCCGGATGGAGCAGCGTACATATCTGTGCATGGACTTAAAATCATTTTACGCATCGGTGGAATGTGTGGACCGCGGCCTGGATCCGCTGACGACCAATCTGGTGGTGGCCGATCCGTCCCGGACGGAGAAGACCATCTGTCTGGCAGTTTCTCCATCTCTGGAAGCCTATGGGATTTCCGGCCGTGCCAGACTGTTTGAGGTCATTGAGCAGGTGCGCCGCGCCAATGTGATGCGCAGAAGGTCAGCACCGGGCGGTCGTTTTACCGGATCATCAGCTCAGGCACCGGAATTGGCGGTCCACCCCGAGTACCGTATCGACTATCTGATCGCACCGCCGCGCATGGCCCACTACATGGAAGTGAGCACAAAGATTTATGACATCTATTTAAAATACGCGGCACGGGAATACGCAAAACGGATCATGAAAGACATCTTTGCGGCGACAAGTCTTACTGCCACAGCCGGGATCGGAACCAATCTGTATCTGGCGAAGATTGCCATGGACATTGAAGCGAAGCATGTCCAGGCAGATGAGGACGGCGCCCGGATTGCCATGCTGGATGAGATCAGCTACCGGCGCAAACTCTGGATCCATCAGCCCATCACGGATTTCTGGAGAGTGGGGCGTGGTTACGCGGCGAAGCTTGCGGAAAATGGCATGTACACCATGGGCGATGTGGCTTGCTGTTCCATTGGAAAGCCGGAGGCTTATCATAATGAAGAATTGTTATACCGGCTGTTTGGAATTAATGCGGAGCTCCTGATCGATCACGCCTGGGGCTATGAACCCTGCCGCATGGAACACATCAAAGCATACCGCCCGGAAAACAACAGCGTCGGTTCCGAGCAGGTTCTGCACTGTCCCTACACGGCAGCGGATGCATGGCTGGTGGTGAAGGAGATGGCGGATCAGCTGACACTGCAGCTGGTGGATCAGGGACTGGTGACCGACCAGATGGATTATTATGCGCGGCGCATCATTTTAGAAAACGGGACGCAGGAGGGCGAGATGGTGCTGGTGGATGATATTATGAAGCTGCAAAGAGGAGAGGACCTATGACACTGACACAGTTAAAATACATCGTCGAGACCGCCGAGGCCGGAACCATCAGCAAGGCGGCGGAAAAACTGTATATTTCCCAGCCCAGCCTGACGGCGGCCATCCGGGAACTGGAGCATGAGTTTGGCATCACGATTTTTCAGCGTACCAACAAGGGCATTATCCTGACGTCTGAGGGCGAGGAATTTCTCGGTTACGCCAGACAGGTCATCACCCAGACGATCCTGATGGAGGAGCGCTATTCCGGCGCGGCTCCGGTGCGGCACCAGTTCTGTGTTTCCACCCAGCATTATTCCTTTGCGGTGGAGGCGTTTGTGGAGCTCTTAAAGACTTACGGAGGTGAGACTTACGATTTCCGTATCCGGGAGACCCAGACTTATGAGATCATCGAGGATGTGGCGAAGCTGAAAAGTGAAGTGGGAGTGCTCTATCTGAATCAGTTCAATGAGACGGTTCTGCGAAAGACCTTTAAGGAGCACGATCTGAAATTTGAACGGCTGTTTCTGGCAAAGCCCCATGTGTTTGTAGGCTCCGGAAATCCGTTGGCAAAACGGGAGAAGATCACGCTGCAGGATCTGGAACCGTATCCGCGGCTTTCCTACGAGCAGGGAGATCACAATGCCTTCTATTTTTCAGAGGAAATTTTGAGTACCCTGGAGAGCAGGAAAGACATCCGGGTCTGTGACCGGGCTACGCTGTTTAACTTGTTGATTGGCCTGAACGGTTATACCATCTGCAGCGGTGTGATCAATGAAACGCTGAATGGAAAAGACATTGTGGCGGTGCCGTTGGATGTGGATGACTATATGGAAATCGGGTATATCACGAACAAAAAGGTGGTACCGGGGAAATTTGCGGCACATTATATTGAGGCACTGAAGCGGTTTGCTATAGATTAAAACTATGGCAAACCGCTTTTTTTCGATATTTTACAGGGAATGAAAATGCGGGTATCATAAGAGCCATGAACAGCAAAACATTCTGACAGTCAACGGGAAGCCTGAGAAGCAGACGATGCATTTGCAGGAACACGGAATGGCTGCAAAAACAGATAAAACAGACAAGGAGATAACAACATGAGAAAAAATACCCCGTTTCGTTATGATTATGTAGGAAGCTTTTTGAGACCGGAGCAGTTAAAGAAGGCACGCGCTGATTTTGAGGCAGGAATCATCAGCGCAGAGGAGTTAAAGAAAGCAGAAGATGCAGCTATCATTGACCTGGTAGAGAAGCAGAAAAAGGCAGGATACCATGTGATCACTGATGGCGAATTCCGCCGTGCTACCTGGCATCTGGACTTCATGTGGGGATTCAACGGCGTAGGCCACAGCGCCACCGAAGACGGACTTCCGTTCCACGATGAGGCAGCAAAGATTGATGACACTTTCCTGACCGGAAAAATTTCCGTGGGACATCATCCGTTTGTAGAGCATTATAAATTCGTAAAGGCACTAGAAGATGAGAATACCGTGGCAAAGCAGACCATCCCGGCACCGGCCCAGTTTTTAGAGCAGCTGGTAATGCCGATGAACATTGAGGATACCAGAAAGATTTATCCGAATGATGAGGAACTGATCGCGGATCTGGTGGCCGGATACAGAAAGGTGATCGCAGATCTCTACGAGGCAGGCTGCAGAAATATCCAGCTGGATGACTGTACCTGGGGATGTTTCGTGGACCCAAAGGCAAGAATGTTCTTTGGAACCGATGACGAGGGACTGGAAAAGCTGCAGAAAGAATTCCTGGAGATCAACAATCTGGTGATTGAGGGACAGCCGGAGGATCTGGTCATCAACACCCATATCTGCCGCGGAAACTTCCATTCCACCTGGGCCTGCACCGGCGCTTATGACAAGATTGCGGAGCTGGTATTTGGAAAAGAAAAGGTAAGCGCCCTGTATCTGGAGTTTGATGACGCGCGTTCCGGCGGTTTCGAGTGCCTGAAACATGTATCTGAAGAGAAGAAGGTAGTTCTGGGCCTGATCACAACCAAATCTCCGAAACTGGAGGATAAACAGGCCGTGATCGCGCGCATCCATGAGGCAGCTAAATATGTACCGTTAGACCGCCTGTACTTAAGCCCGCAGTGCGGATTCGCTTCCTGCGAGATCGGCAACAAGCTGACCGAGGAAGAACAGTGGGCAAAGCTGAAACTGGTAAAAGAGATTGCAGAGGAAGTTTGGGGATAAAAGCCAGGAGATAAATAAAAATCCGGTTACCTGAAAGATACTATGCCACAATCCGGTACCTTCTTTACAATAAGAACAAATCGTATTACAATAGGATTCAGAGAAAAACGGTATAATGATCTTCAAGGCGGGGTGAGATTCCCCACCGGTGGTAAAGTCCACAAGCCGAAAGGCACGACACGGTGCAATTCCGTGACCGACGGTTACAGTCCGGATGAAAGAGGATAAGAAAAGAATGCCCGATGGTCAGAATCAGACCGTTGGGCATTTTTGTCGCTGCCATGCATCCGGAAGAAGCTGCCGGTGGCAGGCGCTCTGCAGGTTTCGCAGAAATTGCTTCCTGTTTCGATGAAGATGCCCCAATCTTGGAAAGGAAGAAAATATATGGAACGATCATCAAAGGTAAAAAAGACGGTATTTGTTGGAATGATGGGCGCGGTTTCCACCGTGCTCATGATGCTGAATTTCTCCCTGCCCTTTGTGCCGGGATTTCTGAAATTTGACATCTCGGAATTGCCTGCACTGTTTGCGGGCTTCTTTTTAGGGCCGGTGAGCGGCTGTTCTGTCATCGTGGTGAAGGTGCTGTTAAAGCTTCTGTTTCAGGGATCCGATACGGCATATGTGGGTGAGGCCATGAACATTATGGGAAGTGTGTGCTTTGTTCTTCCGGCATCGCTGATCTACCGCTGGAAGCATACGAAAAAGGGGGCGGTAATCGCTATGACGGTATCTTCGGTGCTGGTCAGCATTGCGTTTATCTTCATCAATGCCTATATCGCGTTTCCACTGTATTCGAAACTGTATGGCATGCCGATGGAGGTGATTGTGGGAATGGGTTCTGCCATCAATCCGATGATTACGGATGTTCCGACGTTGATGTTGTTTTCGGTATTTCCATTTAACCTGTTTAAGCACGGCGTAACCTCCTTTGTGACGTATCTGATCTACAAAAAGGCAGGAAATACACTGCGCAGCATGATTGGCGGCGCGGACAGCAGAGCGCTTAAGGCGGGGAAAGGACTGGGCAGAAGCATATGAAAGAGAAGTGGGCAGTAAAACCGAAGACTCTGTCACCGGATCAGGCAGAGATGATTTATGAGGCAGATATCGTTGTGATCGGAGCCGGTCATGCGGGAACCTGCGCGGCCCGGGCGGCTGCGGAAGCTGGTGCCAGAGTAATTGTGCTGGAGCAGCAGGAACGGGAAAAACAGTGGGTGCTGGGCATTGGAGAGATTGGGCACATCAACAGCCAGTGGCAGAAAGAACACGGCATCCCGGAGGTGGATATCGATACCTTTGTGAATGACTGGCAGCTGCGCACCGGCAACCGTTCCCTGTATCCGCTGATCCGGCGCTATGCGCTGCACTGCGGGGAAGCCTTTGACTGGTTTATAGAGCCTCTGATACAGGAGGAGAAGGATTCCATTCATCCGGTGCTGACACCGCCAAGTCCAAACATGCCGGAGATGCTGAATTGTTTTCATGCATGGCCTGGGACGCCGAACATGGGAATGGCGCTGCAGGGCAAAGCAGTAAAGGCAAACCATCGTCTGGCAGAAGAACACGGCGCAAAGTTTTTCTTTTCCACCCGCGCGCTGCAGCTGGAGCAGACGGCGGACGGCCGTGTGACTGGTGTGTTCGCGAAAGGCGCGGATGGATGCATCTGTCTGTACCGGGCAGAAAAAGGGGTGGTTCTGGCGGCTGGTGATTACAGCCGGAACGCGGAAATGTGCCGCTATCTTCTCACGGAAGCTGCGGATCTGACGGAAGAGGACAGTGACTTTACCGGACATGGCTGGGATGGCAGCGGAATCTGCATGGGGCTTTGGGCCGGAGGCCGTCTGGAGCCAAGAAGCCACGCGGCCATGGGCGGAAACTATTCGTTCCCGGGCTTTGGACTGATTGGATCTACTCCGGTGCTGCGTGTCAACAGACACGGAAAACGGTATTCCGATGAGGCCTTTGGCACCCATATCCTGGCGGCACTTCTGGGAGCACATCAGCCCAATGGAAATCTGTGGGCGGTGTTTGATGATACAATCCGGAATCAGATTACCTTCCAGACGCCATGCCATGGCCTGCTGGATTATACAGACCAGAAAGAACTGGAGCGGTTTGAGGCAGCCCTTGAGAAAGCAAAAGGCCAGAAGAATCAGAAAATCATGGACAGGGACCGTGCCGGGGAAAGCCGTCCCCTTTACTGTGCGGATACTTTGGAAGAACTGGCCGGGCTGATGTTTGAGGAGAAAGCGGACCGGGAGACATTTCTAAAGGAAGTGAAGCGTTACAACGCGTTGTGCCACAGCCATCATGACGATGATTTTGGCAAGGATCCACGGTTCATGCAGCCCATTGAGAAGGCTCCGTTTTATGCCAGCGGCACGGTGAAGGACAGCCACCGTCCGGGCGGCCAGTCCTTGAAAATTCTGGTAACAGTCAGCGGACTGGAAATCGATGAAAACCAGCAGGTGCTGGACCGGAATTTTGAGCCGATTCCGGGCCTGTATGCCACTGGAAACTGCAGTGGAAGACGGTTTGGCGTGCAGTATACGACATCCCTGCCGGGGCAGAGCATCGGCATCGCCCAGACGCTGGGGCGGGAGCTGGGCTTGTATCTGGCTCAGAAACAGGAAAATGAAGGTCGGTAAAATTCAGCGGCTGTTTGCGCAGTGGAGGAATCGCAATGGAATACCAGCCATGACCGGATGGTATCGATAAAGGCTGGTTTTATTTCTGGGTTACTCTGCTGAATCAGTTTTACTGGGTCAGCGGAGCCACCATTGGCGGACTGTTGGGCAATCTGATCCACTTTAATACGGAAGGCATGGATTTTGTCATGACAGCCATGTTCGTGGTAATCTTCCTGGAGCAGTGGTTAAAAGAAAAGCATCACATCAGCGCCTGGGTCGGACTTGCGGCCAGTGTGGGCTGCCTGATGGTATTTGGTCTGGACCAGTTTCTGATCCCAACCATGATCTGTGTTCTGGCGGTACTGACGGCATTTCGTAAGCCGGTAGAGCAAAAAATGGGAATGGAGGTGGAACACGCATGACACTGACACAGAGAATCATCACCATTGCATTGTGCGTGGCCGGAACCATGCTGACCCGGTTCCTCCCGTTTCTGATCTTCGGAGGAAAGCGCCCGACACCGAAGTATGTGCAGTATCTCGGAGATATGCTGCCCGGGGCCGTATTCAGTATGCTGGTGGTATACTGCCTGCGAAAAGTACAGTTTACCGGCGGCACATACGGCCTGCCGGAGATTATTTCCATTGTGCTGACGGTGCTGCTGCATCTGAAATTTCGAAAAATGCTGGTATCCATTGCCGCCGGAACGGTGTGCTATATGGTGCTGGTGCAGATGGTGTTTTAAAAACAGAAAACATATAAAAAACATAGCTGAAACAAGAACAAATGTTCTTGAAACGGCTATGTTTTTTGTTATATTCATGGTATACTTAAGGGTAGAATAACGAGGAAAAAGACGAAATCTGATTAGGAGGAAACAACGGATGGATCATTTCAAACTACACTCCGAATACGCCCCAACCGGCGACCAGCCCCAGGCCATCGCCGAGCTGGTGGAGGGCTTCAAAGAGGGCAATCAGTTTGAGACGCTGCTTGGTGTCACAGGTTCCGGTAAAACTTTTACTATGGCCAATGTCATTCAGGCGCTGAACAAGCCGACGTTAATTATCGCTCACAACAAGACGCTGGCGGCGCAGCTTTACGGAGAAATGAAGGAATTTTTCCCGGAGAACGCCGTAGAATATTTTGTCAGCTACTACGATTACTATCAGCCGGAGGCCTATGTGCCGTCCACGGACACTTACATCGAGAAAGATTCCGCCATCAACGACGAGATTGATAAGCTCCGTCACTCCGCCACTGCGGCGCTGTCGGAGCGGAAAGATGTCATCATCGTGGCTTCGGTTTCCTGTATCTACGGTCTGGGCTCCCCGATTGACTATCAGGAAATGGTCATCTCCCTGCGGCCGGGCATGGAGCGCGACCGTGACGAGATCATCCATAAGCTCATCGATATTCAGTACACGAGAAATGACATGGATTTCCACCGCGGAACCTTCCGCGTGCGGGGCGATGTCCTGGAAATTTTTCCGGCGTACTCCGACAGTGCGGCGTACCGCGTGGAGTTCTTTGGAGATGAGATCGACCGTATTGTGGAGATCGACACGCTGACAGGCGAGGCAAAGCTGCAGCTGAATCATGTTGCTATTTTCCCGGCATCACATTATGTTGTACCAAAGGAAAAAATGCAGCTTGCGACAGAAAATATTCTTGAGGAATTAAAGGAGCGCGTTACATTTTTTAAGAGTGAGGATAAGCTTTTGGAGGCGCAGCGTATTTCTGAGCGCACGAACTACGATGTGGAGATGATGAGGGAGACGGGATTCTGTTCCGGCATTGAGAACTATTCCCGTCATCTGAACTTTGGAAAGCCGGGGGAGCCGCCGTGGACGCTCATGGACTATTTCCCGGACGATTTTCTGATCATTGTGGATGAGTCGCACATTACGCTGCCGCAGGTGCGCGGTATGTACGCGGGCGACCGCTCCCGTAAGATGACGCTGGTGGATTACGGCTTTCGCCTTCCGTCGGCACTGGACAACCGGCCGCTGAATTTCACGGAGTTTGAGAGCAAAATCGACCAGATGATGTTTGTATCGGCAACGCCCGGTCCATACGAGGCAGAGCATGAGCTTTTGCGCGCGGAGCAGATCATCCGCCCGACCGGACTGCTCGATCCAGAGATTTCCGTCCGCCCGGTAGAAGGGCAGATCGATGACCTGGTGGGCGAGGTCAACAAAGAAGTGGCAGCCCATCATAAGGTACTGATCACAACCCTGACCAAACGTATGGCGGAAGATTTAACGGATTATATGAAAGAGATCGGCATCCGGGTAAAATACCTCCACTTCGATATCGACACGCTGGAGCGTGCGGAGATCATCCGCGACATGCGCCTGGATGTATTTGATGTACTGGTGGGAATTAACCTTTTGCGTGAGGGCCTGGATATCCCGGAGATCACGCTGGTAGCGATTCTCGATGCGGATAAGGACGGATTCCTGCGTTCCGAGACTTCACTGATTCAGACCATCGGCCGTGCGGCACGAAATTCCGAGGGTCATGTCATCATGTACGCGGATACCATCACGGATTCCATGCGGGTGGCGATCGAAGAAACGAACCGCCGCCGTCAGATTCAGCAGGCATACAATGAGGAGCACGGCATCACGCCGACTACCATCAAAAAGGCTGTGCGCGACCTCATCGCAATTTCCAAAGCGGCAGAGAAAGCACCTTCCGCAGAGGAAAAGGATCTGGAATCCATGAGCGCGAAGGAATTAAACAAACTGGTAAAAGAAATCCAGAAGAAGATGCACCAGGCGGCTGCGGAGTTAAACTTCGAGGAGGCAGCTGTGCTGCGTGACCGGATGCTGGAAGTGAAAAAGGCACTGCTCGACCTGGAATCCTAAAAATATACCCTTATTGACAAAAATTCTCAATAAGGGTATATTTTTAGTTACGAATCGCTAACTGTAAGGAGAAAATCTATGAAGCTGAATGAGGGCATCATCGGACGCACCTACCGTGTAGAGGGCGTGGCCGTGAACGAGACGATTACCAGACGTCTGGAGGCACTGGGGGTCAACAGCATGACTCCGGTGACTCTTTTAAATAAGAAAGGAAGCGGTTCCGTGATCTTTAAGGTACGCGGAACCAGACTGGCTGTGGGGAAACGCATCAGCGACGGCATTGAAATCTCGGAACTGGAGGTGGAGAGCCATGGCTGAGGAAAAAATGCAAATGGAGCAGAAGCAGGGACAGGCGGGTGGTCCGATGCCGGAACAGAAACAAACCGGACAGAGCCAGCGGGAAATCCGCGTGGGCTTTGTCGGAAACCCGAACTGTGGAAAGACAACATTATTCAATGCGTTTACCGGGGCCAATTTAAAGGTCGCGAACTGGCCCGGTGTTACGGTAGAGCGTGTGGAGGGCCGCACCAGCTACAAGGGAAGGTCCATCAAGGTTATTGACCTTCCGGGTATTTACAGCCTGACCTCCTACACGATCGAGGAGATCGTGACCAGGCGCTGCATTGAGGAGGGCGAGGTGGATGTCATCATCAACGTGGTGGATGCTTCTTCCCTGGAGCGAAACCTCTACCTGACCTTACAGCTCCTGGAGCTGAAAAAGCCGGTCATCCTGGCACTCAATATGATGGATATTGTGGAAGAGCGCGGCATGGAGATCGACCTGCACCGCCTTCCGGAGATGCTCGGCGGTATTCCGGTCGTTCCGGTTTCCGCGAGAAAACGCACAGGCCTGGATGTGCTGATGCATGCGGTGGTTCACCATTACGAAGAAGGCCCGCAGGGCGTTGTGGTGCGCTACGACGATGATCTGGAAGACAAGATCCGCCGCATTGAGGAAATCCTGAAACTGAAATACGGCCAGATGGAAAACATGCGCTGGCATGCGGTCAAGCTTCTGGAGCAGGATCCGGAGGTCATGAAGGATCATCCGGTGGATATCAGCCATATTACGGAACAGAGTTACGAGAAAGCCATCATCAACGAAAAGTATAATTATATAGAAGCTGTTATGGAAGAATGCATGATGGGGCGAGACGAAAAATCGGCCGCAACCGACCGGATTGACAAATGGCTCACGCATTCGTTTTTCGGCGTGCCGGTTTTTTTAGGAATTATGGCACTGGTATTTTTCCTGACTTTTACGGTGGGCGATTTCCTGAAAGGCTATTTTGAGATCGGCCTGGAATGGTTCTCCGGAGCGCTCCTCACAGCAATGCAGCAGGTCCATGCATCCGACTGGCTTATTTCCCTGGTGGTAGATGGCATTGTGGCAGGCGTGGGCGGCATTCTGACATTCCTGCCGAATATTTTTATTCTATTTCTGGCTCTGGCATTTCTGGAAGACAGCGGTTATATGGCGAGAGTTGCCTATGTCATGAATGAGATCATGGGACGGGTCGGACTCTCCGGAAAAGCCTTTCTGCCGATGCTTCTCGGCTTTGGCTGTACGGTTCCGGCCGTTATGGCATCCCGTGCGCTCGCAACAGAGCGTGACCGCCGCCGCACCATCCTCATCACGCCGTTTATGTCCTGCTCCGCAAGGCTTCCGATCTATGTGCTGTTTGCGGAAATGTTCTTTCAGGAGCATGCCATGATGGCAGCGTATTCTTTGTATGTGATCGGCCTTCTTGTGGCGATCACGATTGCGTTCATCCTGCATAAGAGCGAGAAAAACAAGGAAGAGGACACGCTCTTAATTGAGCTTCCGGAGTATAAGACTCCGAACGCCCGGACGGTTGCGATCTATGTGTGGGATAAAGTGAAGGATTACCTCACAAAAGCAGGAACCACGATCTTCGTGGCATCCATTGTGCTCTGGTTTGTCCTGAACTTTGGCGTTCATGGTTATGAGACCGATGTGACAGAGAGCTTTGCAGCAGCAATCGGACGCCTGCTGGTGCCTGTGTTAAAACCGGCAGGACTTGGAACCTGGCAGATTGCGGTGGCGCTCATTTCCGGCCTTTCCGCAAAAGAGGTGGTGGTATCCAGCTTTTCCGTTCTGTACGGGATCAGCAATATCAACTCGGCAGCAGGCATGGCAGAACTCTCCCGGATCCTCGGCATTGCCGGCTTTGGCATGGCAAACGCTTATGCGCTTTTGGTATTCTGCCTGCTGTATTCTCCGTGTGTGGCAGCGGTGGGAACTATCCGGCGCGAGACCAGGTCATTAAAGTTTACGCTTCAGATGGTCCTGTTCCAGATCCTTCTGGCATGGGGCTTTGCAGTGGTTATTTACCAGATTGGAAGCCGTATTTTGTAGCAAAGAAAACAGGAGTAAAAAACAAGGGCTGTCGTAAAATCAGACCCGGAACATTCTATCTATCAGGTTGAATGTGGCGGGGCAGTTTTATGACAGCCCTTTGTTTATTTCAAATTGTTTTTAATAAAACTTAGGAAAGTTCCGGTGTTCCGACCAGCCGAGGGGCATTGGATACAATCTTCAATGCGCCGTCCTCACGGCTGAACAGGTATACCTGGTTGGAAAGCTGTTCTTCCGGTGAAACTTCCTGGCGGTTGATGGAGGTGACCATGGAGCTTAAGTCCTCGTAGGAAGAGTCCGGCAGGTTAGGCGTGAGGAGCACCTCATGAACACTGGATGGAAGCAGAATGAGGTCGGCTCCGAGCTGGTCCGCAAAATCCTTTAACACATCCTCGTAGAGGATGCAGCTTGCGCCGTAGAGTCCGCCGGTGTTGCTGAGAACGTAGAGCGGAGCAAAATCATCGGTCTCCAGAAGCTCATCGATAAATTCCGGATTATAATGTTCGCCCATGTTCCGTCTGGCGAGATCCTGCAGAAGCTCGGTCATGCTCTGGATCTGTGCCGGGTATTCGCGTGGTGTGTTGCGGCTTGCGGCATCCCAGAGATCTTCCACGGACACATTCCAGCGTTTCTGGTGCTCGTTATGGATGAGCGCGGTCATCTGGCCTTCCTCATTGCGTTCCAGGGAAACAAAAAAGATAATGGAAAGATCCAGATAGGGAAGATGTGGCAGGTCTTTTAAAAGTACCTGGTTTGACGCAGTGTGGATCACGCGGAACATGATGCGGGACCGGATGGAAGAAAACTGATCCAGGGCATCTGCCTTCAGGGAAGATGGGGCAGGTGTGGTGCGGTACAGTTTTAAGATATCGCGGACGATGTCGTGGATGTCGGTTCCATGGCGGTACTGCTCATAGTACGGATTTAAATAGATCGTGGGAGCCACGGAACAGCCGGGACTCTGGATCGTAAGGCCGTCTAAGGTAACACCGTTGTTTTTGGGAAGCGGACGCAGCGTAAACTGATAGGACTCCCCGAGTGCTGCCTGCAGTTCGTTTGTGACTGTTTCAAGAAAGGTTTCGTATACCATAAAATTCCTCCTGATGTATTGGCATGGGGCTGTTATAAAATGGATCCAGAACATTCCCAATATCAGGATCAATTTTACAACAGCCTCACCAGGCACAAAATCTCCGCTTTGTCCGGTCAAAAATGGGAAGTCATGATGTGTGCGAAAAACTAGAATAGCGGATGAACGGAAATTCGTGATCGAATCATGAAAAATGGTAGCTCCATTATAAGGGATGGCAGGGAGGATAGCAAGTGAAATTTAAGAAAAGATTTTCTTGTGGGGGAATGAAAAACAGGATACAATATTCATGGATGGCAACTGTTTAATACCTTCACAGTTACCATGGCCCCTAAAATAAGGCAGATAAGGAATATAACAGGATATGAATCACATTGTAAAACGAATCGGAATTTTATCCGGTGTGTTTGCGGCGGCGCTCTGCGCGTTTTTTTTCGCAAATAACCGGTGGTGGAGCAGCCAGGAACAGGCTGTATATATGGATATGGAAGAGGCATCACTTCCGAGTGTGACGGTACAGATGCTTGGCCGGGACATGAACCGGCTTTTCGGATACCGTCAGGAAATGAATACGGCAGCGGCAGGGGAGAACCTGACGATCCTTCCGGAGGACCGGGCGCTTTCCATTCACATTACAGAGGCAGGTGTTACCGGCATCAGCTATGAGGTGCGCAGCATGGACCGGGAACGCCTGGTTGAGCGCACGGAGGTTATGGACTGGCAGCAGGCGGAGGATGGCATTCATGCAGTGCTCCCGATCCAGAATCTGCTGACAAAGGAGCGGGAATATCAGTTAAAGATTCAGCTCGATACCGAGAATCTGGGACCGGTGTATTACTACACGCGCATTCTGTGGACAGACTCCGCAGAGCACGCGCAGGCTATGGTAGACCTGGCGGCAGATTTTTCCATGAAGACGTTTGATTATGAGCAGGCGAGAAGCCTCACGACCTATCTGGAGACCAGTCCGTCGGAGGACAACAGTTCATTCGGGCATACCTCCATCCATTCCAGTTTCTCCCAGCTGACCTGGGGAAAAATGAAACTGCAGCCGGAGGGAAATGTCAGTGTCCGCTTAAAAGAGCTGGACGGTGTAATGTGCGCGGTGCAGCTTTCCTACCTGGCGAAGCGGCAGGGAGAGGAAGCGGAGGAAACGTATGAAATCGAAGAAGATTTCACCCTGAAGTGGAATGAGCTGCGCATTTATATGATGCAGTATGACCGTACGGTCAACGAAATCTTTTCCGGGGATAAGAGCGATTACTCCGGAAAGCGTATCCTGCTTGGCATTACAGGAGATGACCGGGTGGAATCCGTAAAGAGTCCGGGCGGTAAGGTGCTGGCTTACCGGGTGAGCCGGGATCTCTGGACCTATGAGCCGGCGGACCGCCGCGCGGTAAAGATCTTTTCGTTCCGGGATGATGACCAGACCGATGAGCGGAGCAATTACGACCATCATGACGAAAAAATCCTCTCTGTGGCAGACAACGGCGATGTGGACTTTCTGGTGTACGGCTACATGAACCGCGGAAACCATGAGGGAGAAAACGGCATTGCCGGATACCATTACACGGCGGCGGAAAATGCCCTGGAGGAGCGCTATTTTATTCCGTATTCCGGCTCCTATGAGCAGCTGGAGGCGGATCTTGGCCAGCTGGCGTGTCAGACCGAGGGCGGCATGCTTTATCTCTATGTGGACCACGCCATCTATGGCATCGATATGAACAGCCGGGAAAACATGGTCGTGGCGGATTCGCTGACGGAGGAGACCTTTGCGGTGAGCAGCGACATGCAGCGTATTGCCTGGCAGGAGGGAACGGTGTACGGTTCCCGCATCCTGCATCTGATGGATCTGGAAAACGGTGAAAACCGGGAAATCCGCGCGGGGGAGGGAGAGTACGTCCGCACGCTCGGTTTTGTAGGACGCGATCTGGTATACGGCATCGCGAACGAGAATGATGCCTGGCTGATAAACGGCCGGGTCGAGAATCTTCCCATGTACAGCATCCGCATCATCAATGACCAGATGGAAGAGGAGACCAGCTACGAGAAGAACGGTTACTACATTTCTGAGGTATCCGTCGATGAGAGCCGTATCCATCTGACCCGGGTTACAAAAATCGGACAGAACACATATGCAGACAGCCCGGAGGATACCATTGTGTGCAACGCGGATCTTGGAAACGGAAAGATGGACGGCATTGGCTGGTTCGCATCCCCGGATAAGGGACGTGTGTACTTTGTCCAGCTGGATGAGGAAATTAAAAACGGCAGGAACGTCCGCTTCCAGGCACCGAAGCGCGTGAGCTTTGAGCAGTCAGACCGCCTGGAACTGAAATCGAATTACCAGCTTTCTGATATGGAATTTTACGCATACGGAAGCGGTCATCTTTTAAAGGTAACGACGGACTTTTCCGAGGCGCTGCAGCTTGCCTATGACCGGATGGGCTTTGTGACAGACAAGGACCGCAATATGCTCTGGAACCGCGCAAAGCGGGGAAATATCCGGAACATCCGGGATCCTCAGACCGCATTTGCGCCGCTGGCACGCCATCTGGACGGATTTACCGAAAGCCAGGTCTATGAAAACGAGAACCTTGCGGTCCTGGACGCGCGTGGGAGCAGCCTGGCACAGATGCTCTACTTTATTGATCAGGGCGTTCCTGTGGCGGCATATACCGGAGAGGGCCAGTACCTGATCCTGTGTGGTTTCGACCAGTACAATGTCACGGTTCTGGACCCGGTAAGCGGTGAACTCTACAAAGCAGGTCTCAACGACAGCACAGAATTTTTCCGTGCCCGCGGCAACGATTTCATCTGCGCGGTGAACCTGCAGTAATTCCTATGCCGCAGTTTCCCTTTACAAAATCGGAATCTGTGGTATAATCATAAAGATTTAATGGAATTGTAAAGAATTTCAGTTTACGATAGAGGTGTACAATGAATCAATATATTATGAAAGGCGGCAATCCGCTGGTAGGCGATGTGGTGATCAGCGGGGCAAAGAATGCCGCACTCGGCATACTGGCAGCTGCCATCATGACAGACGACGACGTTGTCATTGAGAATCTCCCGGATGTGCGTGATATCAACGTTCTGCTTGAGGCAATCCAGGAGATTGGCGCGAAAGTGGACCGCATCGACCGCCATACCGTAAAAATCAACGGTTCTACCATTCGTGAGGTGTCCGTGGATGACGAATACATCCGCAGGATCCGCGCTTCCTATTATTTTATCGGCGCACTCCTCGGAAAGTATAAGAGTGCCCAGGTTCCGCTTCCGGGCGGCTGCGATATCGGCAGCAGACCGATCGACCAGCACTTAAAGGGCTTCCGCGCGCTTGGTGCAAAAATCGAGATCGAGCGCGGCGCGGTACATGCGCATGCGATCGACCTGGTAGGTGCGCATATTTATCTGGATATGGTTTCTGTAGGCGCAACCATCAACATTATGATGGCGGCAGCCATGGCAGAAGGCATGACCATCATCGAGAACGCCGCAAAGGAGCCGCATGTGGTGGACGTTGCGAACTTCTTAAACAGCATGGGCGCAACCATCAAGGGCGCGGGTACCGATGTCATCCGTATTCGCGGTGTCAGAACCCTGCATGGAACCGATTATTCTATCATCCCGGACCAGATCGAGGCAGGTACATTCATGTGTGCGGCAGCAGTGACCCGGGGCGATATCACCGTAAAGAATGTTATTCCGAAGCATCTGGAGGCGATTTCCGCAAAGCTGATCGAGATTGGCTGCGAAGTCATTGAGGGAGATGATGAGGTGCGCGTGGTAGGAAGACCAAAGCAGACTTCCACAAACATCAAGACGCTTCCATATCCGGGCTTCCCGACCGATATGCAGCCGCAGATGGCTGTAACGCTGGCTCTGGCAAGCGGTACCAGCATGATTACTGAGAGCATTTTTGAGAACCGCTTCAAATATGTGGATGAGCTGGCGCGCATGGGCGGAAATATCAAGGTAGAGGGTAATGTCGCAGTGATCGACGGCGTGAAGGGCTTTACCGGAGCGCGTGTGGAGTCACCGGATCTTCGTGCCGGTGCGGCACTGGTGCTTGCCGGACTTTCCGCAGAGGGCTATACCGTTGTGGATGAGATCGGCTATATCCAGCGTGGCTATGAGAAATTTGAAGAAAAACTTCAGGGACTTGGCGCAGCCATCGAGATGGTGGATTCTGAAAAAGAAGCACAGAAGTTCCGTTTAAAGATCGGCTAAACATACCGGTTGTGCATACAGGCTGTCTGTTATATCAGGAGAGGATAAACGGACGGCCTGTTGTGCTATCAGGATGAGTTTTTAAGGATTGTGGTAAGAAATGTAAAAAAATCGTTATGTTCTGTAGGGAAAATGTCATGTTCTGGACACAATCTGTACACGTTTATCCGGTATCCTGAAAGTAATCAGAAAGAAACAAACTGCGAAGCACGGAAGGAAGATGATCCTGAAAGTGAAATACAAAAAGGCGCAGGAAAAGGAGGAGTAAGTATGAAGTTATGGAAAAAAGGACTGGCCGGCATCCTGGGCGCTGCGCTGATGGCAGCACTGACCGCAGGAACCGCACTGGCAGCGGAGAGCCGCACAAAGATCTCAAGCGTCAGCATCACGATCGATTCTGACATTGAAGTCGGAGACAGCAACGGAAGCGTTACCGCTACCGCAAACGGCAGCACCTACGACGTTACCGATGTCGATATCGTGAACGACGACGGCGAGTGGGTGGACGGAGATGTTCCGAGAGTTGAGATTACTCTGGAGGCAGACAGCGATTACTACTTTGCATCCATGAGTAAATCCAAAGTTTCCTTAAAGGGCGACAAGGCAACCTATGTTTCTTCCAGAAGAGAGGATTCCAGTTCTACGCTCATCATTACCGTAAAGCTGGCTGATCTGGAAGGCACCATGGAAATCGAGAATGTGGCCTGGGAGAACGATAATTCTCCAGTTGCGGCCTGGGAAGAAACATCAGGCGCAGTAAGCTATCAGGTACGTTTATACCGTGGTGACAAGTCCGTTGGAAGTTCCGTGAGTACCACAAATGAGTATTATAACTTTGCGTCCAGCATCACCAGAGAGGGTGAGTACTACTTTAAAGTACGTGCCGTAAACAGCAATAATAAGAAAGGTGACTGGTACGAGTCCGATTACATCTATGTTGATGAGGAGATGCTTGCGAACATCAAAGCGGGCAACTACAATTCAACCAGCAATACTTCTTCCGGAAACACAACAAATACCCCGGGCGGAAGCACCCAGCAGGCTTCCTGGATCAAAGATAGTGTAGGATGGTGGTATCGTTTCGCAGATGGAACTTACCCGACCAATGGCTGGCTGCTGATCAACAACCTGTGGTACTGCTTCGACAGCGTAGGCTACATGCGTACCGGCTGGATCCAGGCAGGGGACGGAAATTACTATTACTGTGATCTGACTAACGGCAACATGCTGACCGACACCTGGACCCCGGATGGCTACTATGTAAACGCATCTGGTGTATGGGTACAGGGCAAGACCCGTTAAACGATATCAGAATCCATTTTGGGACAGCTGTACAGGTTGCAGCTGTCCCATTTTGCGTATTTTTTTCATTTATATGATATTTACATAACGAAGCTGAGAAAGTCCTTGACAGCCTATAGGGAATCTGTTAAGATATGACACGCAGCTGTGCTTAAGCTGCTGCAACCAACAACTGAAAAGTGCGTAATCCCTTATTCAGAGTGATGGAGATACAAAGGATCTGTGAAGTCACGGCAACCCCTCACGAAATGCCACTGGCAGGAGCGTGCGGAAGGTGCCAACCTGAGCGAGAAATCGAGCAATAAGAGGATTTGATCGAATCAGAAATCAAGTCCGCGGCGTTGCTACGGACTTTTCTTTATGTTTTATTTATTATTATTCTAAGGAGGATTTTCATGGAAAAGTTACTGTTTACTTCCGAGTCCGTTACCGAGGGACATCCGGATAAAATGTGCGATGCAATTTCCGACGCGATCCTGGATGCGTTAATGGAAAAGGACCCGATGAGCCGTGTTGCATGTGAGACCTGCACCACCACCGGTCTGGTTATGGTTATGGGTGAGATCACCACCAACGCTTACGTGGATATTCAGAAGATCGTGCGTGAGACCGTTCGCGAGATCGGTTACGACCGCGCAAAATACGGTTTTGACTGCGATACCTGCGGCGTGATCGTAGCTCTGGACGAGCAGTCCAAGGATATCGCGCTTGGCGTAGATACCGCTCTGGAGAAAAAAGAGAACACCATGGACGATGACGCTCTGGATGCCATCGGCGCAGGTGACCAGGGTATGATGTTCGGCTTCGCAACCAACGAGACCGAGGAGTACATGCCGTACCCGATCGCTCTGGCTCACAAGCTGGCTCGTCAGCTGACCAAAGTCCGCAAAGACGGCACGCTCCGTTACCTTCGTCCGGATGGAAAGACCCAGGTTACGGTAGAGTACGATGAGAACGGCAAGCCGAAGCGCCTGGATGCAGTTGTTCTTTCTACCCAGCACGACGAGGAAGTGACCCAGGAGCAGATTCATGCAGACATCAAGAAGTATGTATTCGACGAGATCCTTCCGGCAGAGATGGTAGATGCAGAGACCAAGTTCTTCATCAACCCGACCGGACGTTTTGTAATCGGCGGCCCGCACGGAGACAGCGGCCTGACCGGACGTAAGATCATTGTAGACACCTACGGCGGCTACGCTCGTCATGGCGGCGGCGCATTCTCCGGTAAGGACTGCACTAAGGTAGACCGTTCCGCAGCTTACGCAGCACGTTACGTTGCAAAGAACATCGTTGCAGCAGGACTGGCTGACAAGTGCGAGATCCAGCTGTCTTACGCAATCGGTGTTGCACATCCGACTTCCATCATGGTAGATACCTTTGGAACTGGTAAGCTCTCCAACGAGAAACTGGTTGAGATCATCCGCGAGAACTTCGACTTAAGACCGGCCGGCATCATCAAGATGCTTGACCTGCGCCGTCCGATCTACAAGCAGACCGCAGCATACGGCCACTTTGGACGTACCGATGTGGATCTGCCGTGGGAGAAGATCGATAAAGTTGATGCGCTGAAGGCATATCTGTAAAAAAGGGTCCGGGAGCGCAGGTGACTATCTTCTTACATTTTCACACATCATTGTTTGCTTTCGCTGCAGATGTTGCTGTATATGGGTAGGCATTTTTTGAACTGAAAATGCCGTATGATACAGTGCTGGCAGCAGATTTTGCCGATTTGAAATGCGAAGCATCGGCAAAATCTGTTGTTGTTTACGCAATGCGTGAACAGCAACGAACAGTTTGATATGTGAAAATTCCAGAAGACAGTCACCTGCGCTCTCTGCTTTTTTGCGTGCCTATAGTTATAATGATGCCAGAAACGATAGCAAAAAACAGGGAGATGCCAAATTGAGAAACAAGAGAAACAGTCAGAGTGGCAGTGGGCGTTCGGGTGCGCGAACGGTGGCATTGTATGGCCTTCTTATTGCCCTGGCCTTTATATTCAGTTATGTGGAAGCGCTCATTCCGCTTCCGGTTCCGATCCCGGGAATTAAGCTGGGACTTGCGAATCTGGTGAATGTGGTGGGGCTTTACACGGTGGGGGCTGCAGGAACCATGGCAGTGGGGCTTTTGCGCATTGTTATGGTCGGCTTTACGTTCAGCAATCCGGGCAGCATGCTCTACGCGCTGGCGGGCGGCGTGCTGAGCCTTGCGGTTATGGCGCTCGCAAAGAAGATGGGCTGGTTTGAGAAAACAGGGGTCAGCATTCTGGGAGGCGTGTTCCACAACATTGGCCAGCTTTCCATGGCGGCGTGGATCACAAAGACAGCGGGGGTGTTTACCTATCTGCCGGTGCTCATGGTGGCGGGCATCATCACCGGAGGTGTGATCGGTGTTCTGGGCGGTCTTGTGACAGAGCGCATTACGCCGGTCATCCGAAAGATGAAGTGAGAAACAGGCTGTGGGCCGCAGGTACAGAAAATCGTAGATTCCGAAAAGATTATCCTATGGAATTGTGTGTGAAAACCGATTATACTGAAGACAAAGTTCCTGTTTGTGTAAGAGGGACTTTTGAAGAATAAAGGTAACTGTGAGGGAACCGAACAGTTGCGAATGAAGGTAACTATTACATGGGGAATGGGGAGGATCGATATGGTTTACACAGCAATCAAAAAACTGGTGCAGTATGGTCTGGAGACTGGCCTGATCACGGAAACGGACCGTATTTACGCGACAAATCAGCTCCTGGAGGCATTAAAACTGGAAGAGTACGAGGAGCCGGACGGACCGGTGGAGACCGGAAATCTGGAGGATATCTTAAAAGAGCTTCTGGATTATGCCTGTGAGCAGGGGATTATCGAGAACAGTATTGCATACCGTGATCTGTTCGATGCAAAGCTCATGAACTGCCTGATGCCGCGCCCGTCTGAGGTGGAAAACGTGTTCTGGACCCGCTATCAGGAGGGCGGACCGGAGGCTGCAACCAGCTATTTTTACAAGCTGAGCCAGGATTCCGATTACATCCGCCGTTACCGGGTGAGCAAAGACCAGAAGTGGGTAACTAAGACACCATACGGCGATCTGGATATCACCATCAATCTTTCCAAGCCGGAAAAAGACCCGAAAGCCATTGCGGCAGCTAAGCTGGCAAAGCAGAGCGGTTATCCGAAATGCCAGCTCTGCATGGAAAACGAGGGCTATGCGGGGCGCCTGAACCATCCAGCCAGGAATAATCACCGCATCATCCGCATCACGGTAAATGAAAACCAGTGGGGCTTTCAGTATTCCCCGTATGTGTATTATAATGAGCACTGCATCGTATTCAATGGCCAGCACACGCCGATGAAGATCGACCGCAGCGCATTTGTAAAGCTGTTTGACTTTGTAAAGCAGTTCCCGCATTATTTCCTTGGGTCCAACGCGGATCTGCCGATCGTGGGCGGTTCCATCTTAAGCCACGACCATTTCCAGGGCGGTCACTATACCTTTGCCATGGCAAAGGCACCGATCGAGCAGAAATTTCAGATGCCGGGCTTTGAGGATGTCCAGGCCGGCATTGTGCACTGGCCTATGTCTGTTCTCCGTCTCCGTGCGGAGAATCCGGACCGCCTGATCGATCTGGGAGAAAAAGTCCTGACGGCATGGCGCGGTTACACCGATGAGTCTGCCTTCATTTTTGCTGAGACCGACGGAGAACCTCACAGCACGATCACGCCGATTGCCAGAAAGACCGGGGAACACTATGAGCTGGATCTGGTGCTGCGCAACAACATCACCACGGAAGAGTTCCCGCTTGGTGTATATCATCCGCACCAGGAACTGCATCACATCAAAAAAGAGAACATCGGCCTGATCGAGGTTATGGGCCTTGCGGTGCTGCCGTCCCGCTTAAAGGATGAGCTGGCAAAGCTTGCTGACGCGATCGTGGACGGAACCGATATCCGCGCAGATGAAACGCTGGCGAAGCATGCGGACTGGGTGGATGAGTTCCGGCCTCATTACGCATCCATCACCAGGGAAAATGTGGATGACATCTTAAAAGAAGAAGTCGGAAAGGTATTTGCCCGTGTTCTGGAGGATGCCGGCGTATACAAGTGCACGCCGGAGGGCCGTGAGGCGTTCGGACGGTTCCTGTCTTCCGTTGGATTTGAAAGAATGTAAAAAATTCTAAGTCATGGGATTCTTTGAAAGTGACGGTTTTTCTGCCGGATTTTGCCGGGGCAGAGGACCGTCACTTTATTTTGTTTGGAATTGTCTTTCTAAAATGAAAAAAGCATGATATTACAATAAAAATATTGTGGAACAGGCAACAAAAATCGTGCTTGTAATTGTGAAAAAACAGAATTATATTACAGAATCATAAAAAGTAGAGGCGCAGATCCAATTCAGAAAAACGGAGGCTGCACAGATAGATACAATCATTATGCTTCACAGGGAGGATGTCATTATGGAAAGACAGCAGAGTGAAAAGATCGTTCAACAGGAAGAAAAATGCCAGAAAAACGCGGCAGACTTGCTGGTAGAGTGCCTGCAGGAAGAGGGCGTGGAATACATATTCGGAATACCAGGGGAAGAGAATCTGGCGGTTATGAATGCCATTGACCAGTCACCGATCCGTTTCATTACCACGCGCCATGAGCAGGGCGCGGCGTTTATGGCGGATGTGTATGGAAGACTGACTGGCAAGGCGGGCGTGTGCCTGGCTACGCTGGGACCTGGCGCAACCAACCTGGTAACGGGCGTGGCAGATGCCGACAGTGACGGCGCTCCGCTTGTTGCCATTACCGGACAGGTTGGAACCGAGCGCATGCACATCACCGGACATCAGTTTCTGGACCTGACCAAGATGTTTGAGCCGATCACAAAGCGAACGAAGATGGTGGTCCGCCCGGATACCGTGGGTGAGATTGTGCGCCTGGCATTCAAATACGCAGAGAGCGAAAAACCGGGAGCAACCCACATCGATCTGCCGGTGAATGTTGCGAAAATGCCGGTGCCAGAAGGAGAAAAGCCGCTGCATAAGAAAGTAGCGCCGAAGGAGTATGCGGAGCTTGACACCGTGCAGGATGCCGCAGGGATGATCTTTCAGGCAAAGAATCCTGTTATCCTGGCAGGAAGCGGCGTGGTGCGCGGCCATGTGTCAAAGGAACTGACGGAGTTTGCCACCAAGTTAAAGATTCCGGTCATCAATACCATGATGGCGAAGGGAGTCATTCCGTACGACAATCCGTATTCTATGTGGACCATCGGCATTCCGCAGAAGGATTACCAGAATAAGATCATGGAAGAGGCGGATCTGGTCATTGCGGTCGGTTACGATATTGTGGAGTACGCGCCGGCCAAATGGAATCCGGAAGGAAAGATTGACATTGTCCATGTAGACATGCGCCCGGCTCACATCAACAAGCTGTATCAGCCGGAAGTGGAGGTAGTCGGAGATATCGCGGATGCGCTGGTTCAGATCGGAAGACGGACTTCCAGGCGTCAGGAACCGGAGCGTGCGCTGGAGATTAAACGGATGATGGTGGAGGAGCACGAGTTCTACGCAAACGATGATTCGTTTCCGATGAAACCGCAGCGTATCTTAAACGATGTGCGAAAAGTCATGGGCCGGGAGGACATTGTGATCTCGGATGTAGGAGCCCATAAGATGTGGATCGCCCGCCATTATAACTGCTATGAGCCGAACACCTGCATCATTTCCAATGGTTTCGCGACCATGGGAATTTCCGTTCCGGGAGCCATTGGCGCAAAGCTTGTGCATCCGGAAAAGAAGATCCTGGCGGTATGCGGAGACGGCGGTTTTATGATGAACTGCCAGGAATTTGAGACAGCGCTCCGGGCAAAAACACCGTTTGTCACCCTGATCTTCAACGATTCCAGTTATGGTCTCATTAAATGGAAACAGATGGATCAGTACGGAAAGAGCTGCTGTGTGGATTTCACAAACCCGGATTTCGTGAAGTTTGCAGAGAGCATGGGTGCGGTTGGATACCGCATCACGAAGGCGGAGGAGCTGGTGCCGACTCTGGAACAGGCATTTGCGCAGAAGGTTCCGGCAATCATTGACTGCCCGGTGGACTACGCGGAGAACACAAAGCTCACAGCGCATCTGAAAGAACTGATGGAAAAACTGTAAGGAAAAAATTGTATCTCAGAAAAAGAATGCTGGGTTTCCAACATTCTTTTTTTGTGCTATGATTAACGGGTCTGTTTTCAGACGGATAACCAACAATATGAAACAGGAAAGAGTCAGGAAAACTATGTGCAGAATAAGAGGAGTTCTTCTGGCGGCGGCCGCGGCAGTTCTGATGACCGGATGTGCTGGGAAACAGGAAAAGCTGACGGCGTACGACGCGCAGTATCTGGATTATTTTGATACCATAACCAGCATTACCATTTTTGCGAAAAATGACGCGGAGTTTGAATCATACAAGGCGCTGGCGGAAGAGACGATGGAAAAATACCATGAGCTGTTCGATATTTATGACACTTACGATGGGGTCAACAACGTGAAGACTATCAACGACAATGCCGGCATTGCTCCGGTCACGGTGGATCCGGAACTCATTGATCTTCTGGAATTTTCCAGAAAGGAGTATGAGGAGACGGGCGGAAAAGTCAATGTGGCAATGGGAAGCGTGCTTTCCATCTGGCATGACTACCGGGAAGCGGGACTGGAAAATCCAGACGAGGCGGAAATTCCGGATATGGACCTGCTTTTGCAGGCGGCAGAGCACACCGATTTTGAGCAGATTGAGATCGATGAGCAGGCTTCCACGGTCTACATTCCAGATGAAGAGATGAGCCTGGATGTGGGAGCTATTGCCAAGGGATACGCTACAAAGCGCCTGGCAGAAACGTTAAAGGATGCAGGCGTCACTTCGGCGCTTTTAAGCCTTGGAGGCAATGTGGAGACCATCGGGACCAAGGCAGACGGAAAGCCGTGGCGCGTGGGCGTGCAGAATCCGGATACCAGTGCGGCGCAGTCGTACCTGCATGTGGTAAACTTAAATGACAGCTGCCTTGTGACCAGCGGGACCTACCAGCGCTACTACGAGGTCGATGGCGTGCGGTATCATCACATCATCAACCCGGATACCCTGATGCCATGGAATACCTACGATTCCGTGAGCATTCTCTGCGACGACAGCGGGTGTGCGGATGCGTTCTCCACTGCGGTCTTCAACATGGAGCCGGAGGAGGGTATGGCTTTTGTGGAAGCACAGGAAGGCGTGGAAGCACTGTGGGTGTTCCCGGATGGGGGCGAGCAGATGAGCAGCGGATTTCGTGCTCATATGGATCAGTAGCTGCACAGAAGAAGCTGCGATATATTGTGGGAATGAGAAAGTTGAGGACAAAAGAACATGGAAGCAAAAACAAAACAATCAGCAAGGTACAGCGCGATGCTGCTCCTTGCGGCCCTGGTCTGGGGCGTGGCTTTTGTAGCTCAGAGCGAGGGACTGAATTATGTGGGAACCTTTACCTTTAACACCTGCAGGTTCCTGCTTGGCGGCGCGGTGCTGATTCCGTGCATTTATTTTCTGCATGGAAGAAAGGACAGTGTATGGCAGACACTGTCTGAGACAGAAAAGAAAGAACAGACCCGCATGGGCATCATCGGCGGCATTTGCTGCGGATGCATTCTCTGCCTGGCGAGCTGCCTGCAGCAGTTTGGAATCGGCCAGACGACAGTCGGAAAAGCCGGATTTATCACGACGCTGTATATCATTATCGTGCCGTTTATGGGACTGTTTTTAAAGAGAAAGATCGGCATGAATATCTGGATCAGCGCGGTGATCGCGGCCGTGGGCATGTATTTCTTATGCATCACGGAATCCTTTTCCATCGGAGCGGGAGACCGGCTGGTGCTGATGTGCTCCGTGGTATTCTCGGTACATATCCTGGTGATCGACCATTTCTCTCCGAAAGCGGACGGTGTGGTGATCTCCTGTGTGCAGTTCTTTACCGCAGGCGTGATCGCAGGTGTGCTGATGCTGCTCTTTGATCATCCGTCAATTTCGGCGATTCTTGCGGCAGCAGTGCCGATCCTCTATGCGGGCGTGATGTCCTGCGGCGTCGGATACACCTTACAGGTCGTAGCCCAGAACGGCGTGGACCCGACCGTGGCATCCCTGCTGTTGAGCCTGGAGTCCGTATTCTCCGTCCTGGCAGGATGGATTATCCTGGGACAGAAACTTTCTGGCAGAGAGCTGTTTGGATGCGCGCTGGTATTCGCGGCAGTGATTCTGGTGCAGATACCGACGGAGAAAATATTCCATACAAAGAAATAAGGTTCGAAGGCGGTCGGGGCGGTATTCCGCTGCGCAAACTATAGGTATTGTGTTCGGACGATGTAGCTGACAGCCGTTTGCGGATAGTCGGACTAACCGTCCGCCTCCCGAAAACGTCAGTCGCTACATAGCCGGACACGTTATACCTATATTTATGCGTAGCAGTATGCCGGGCTGCCTTCTTTTGGACCTTTCGTATTTAAAATTATTCTTTCGAGAGTTTCTTCACACAGTAAAAGCATGTCGGTGCGATGTAGCAGCAGGCGGAAACCCAGGCGGCCTGGTCAGCGAAGCAGATGGCAGTGAATCCAAAGGTTCCGACGAATCCGATACTTACAATGATGCGGGCGATCATCTCGGTGACGCCGGAGAAGAATGCCCTGCCGGAGTGGCCGAGCCCCTGCGTTACCATTCTGGTTACATTCAGGATGCCAAGGCTCCAGTAGAAGTATCCCATACAGCGCAGGTATTTCGCGGAGGCGTCGAGAACTCCGGCAGCATCCCGGCTCACGAAGATCATGGAGAGCGGGCGGCCTGCAAAAATCAGGAGGAGACCGGCAAAAAATCCATAACCGACACCGACCGCAATGCCCTGGCGGAGTCCTTTCCGGATCCGGTCAATCTTTCCGGCACCATAGTTCTGGCTGCAGAATACAGAGACGGAAGTAGCGATGGCGTCAAACGGGCACATGGTGAACTGCTTTAATTTGGCTCCGGCGGTAAAGGCAGAAACATAATCGCCGCCGAGTCCGTTGTTGGCGGCCTGCATGACCATGCTGCCGATCGCGGTGATGGAAAACTGCAGGCCGGTCGGAAGACCCATCTGCAGGAGCTCTGCTACGGCATCTTTTTGCACTACCCGGTTTTCCTTTGTGAGCCAGAGCACTTCCATCTTCCGGATAATCACGATGAGGCACAGAATTCCGCTGATGGCCTGGGAGGCTATGGTCGCGAACGCAGCGCCCGCACAGCCCCATCCTGCGACAAGGATGAAGAATAAATCCAGGAAAATATTCAGCACAGCGGAGAAAGCCAGAAACAGAAACGGAGTCTGGCTGTCACCGACGGCCCTTAAGATGCTGGATAAGTAGTTATAGAGCAGGGTGAACGGAATCCCGAGGAAAATGATCATCAGGTAGCGGTAGGCATTGTCGTAGATATCACTCTGGACGGAGAGAATGTGTAAAATCCACGGACAGAAAAGCGCGCAGAGTGTGGTGATGATCAGCGCAATGACTGCGGTGACGACCGCTCCGTTAAAGATGATATTCCGCATATGTTTCAGATCCCCGGCACCGAAATATTTTGCAGCCGGGATGCCAAAACCGGTACAGCTTCCCATACAGAAACCGAGAACCAGAAACTGCACACTGGTGCTGGCGCCGACGCTTGCCAGTGCCTGTGCGCCAAGGCTCTGGCCGACAATCGCGGCGTCAATGATGTTGTAGGTCTGCTGCAGGAGGTTGCCCATCAAAAGAGGCAGGGCGAACTGGAGCATAACCTTTAAAGGACTGCCTTTCAGCATAGAATTTGACATGGTAATTCCTTCTTTCAGACAACAAGAACCCGAAAAAAGCCGTTTAAGCGGCTTTTTTCGGGTTCTGATTTTATTCAGATTAATTTATTTGGTCTCGTTTTTCTTCAGCTCAGCCATCTTCATTGCGCGAACCTTAAGCGGCAGTCCGAACAGGGTGATGAAGCCGTCTGCATCGTGGTGATC
>CAKRRJ010000010.1 GCA_934394615.1 uncultured Lachnospiraceae bacterium | reverse complement strand
ACCTATATTTTGCGCAGCGGGATACCGTCCCGACCGGCTTCGGACCTTATTTGATTTATTTACGCTAAATTTTTATTTTAATTTGTCAAGAATAGAATATCCGATGGTTCCCTCCGGCATCTTCACGCCGAAGTCATCCGCGATAGTCGCTCCGATAATCGCAAAGGTATCGGTCTCCGGCAGTTCTCCGCTTTCTTTGAATGCCTTGGAGTACGCCAGGAACGGCACGCGCTCGCGGGTATGGTCGGTTCCGGTGTAGGTTGGGTCGTTTCCATGATCGGCGGTGATGATGAGAAGATCATCCTCCCGCAGAGTATCCAGCAGCACACCCAGGTTCACATCGAACTTCTCAATTTCCTGCGCATAGCCGGACGGATTTCTCCGGTGGCCCCACAGGGCGTCGAAATCTACCAGGTTCACGAAGCAGAGACCATGGAAGTCTTTCTTTGCCACATCAATGGTCTGCTCCATGCCGTGCACGGAACTCTTGGATTTGTAAGCCTCGGTGATGCCCTCTCCCACGAAAATATCGTTGATCTTTCCGATGGAAATGACATCATAGCCAGCGTCCTTTAACGCATTCAGCGCGGTCGGGCCAAACGGCTTTAACGCGTAGTCGTGGCGGTTGCTGGTGCGCTTGAACTCGCCTTTTTTCTTGCCTACATACGGTCTGGCAATGACACGTCCTACCTTCCACTCATCCTTCATGGTAAGTTCTCTGGCAATCTCACAGCAGCGGTACAGCTCATCCAGGCCAAAGGTCTCCTCGTTGCCGCAGATCTGAAGAACGGAATCCGCAGAGGTGTATACGATCATATGGCCGGTTGCAATTTCCTCCTCAGCCAGTTCATCCAGAATCTCAGTACCGCTGGCGCTCTTGTTTCCGATAACCTTATGGCCGGTGCGCTCCTCCAGCTCTTTGATGAGTTCCGGCGGGAATCCGTGCTCGGTGAAGGTCTGGAACGGCTTGGTAACCTCCAGCCCCATCATCTCCCAGTGTCCGGTCATGGTGTCTTTGCCGAGGCTCTTCTCTCTCAGCTTTCCATAGTATCCCATAGCTTTCTCTACCGGAGCCACCTGCTTAAGCGGAATCAGATTCGCCATTCCCAGCTTCTGAAGGTTCGGAATGGTAAAGGTATCTACGGACTCTGAAATGTGCCCCAGTGTGTTTACCCCGATGTCACCGAAATCAGCAGAATCCGGCATGGCTCCCACTCCAAGGGAATCCATGACTACAACAAAAACTCTCTTAAATTTTTCCATGTCATTCTCCTTTTCCGTTACTGTTCACACGCTGTGCAAACAGCAACGGGATTTTGCCAATGCTTCGCATTCCAAATTGGCAAAATCCGCAGCCGATACTGCATCATACGGAATTTTCAGTTCAGAAAATTCCTACCTGTGAACAAAAACCATTTTCCACGTGCCCACCCCGGCTGCGTCCAAATTCCCATGTTTCCAAAATCCTGTCCGCACACCGTCTCACCTTCCGACCTGTACCTGCACACGTTCTTATTATTTTAAATTATTCGGCCCAAAGCCCAGCGGCAGCAGTTCTTTGAGTGTAAAGATCTCATACTGTTCTTTTGAAGTTGCCAGAATAATCTGGAACTCCTCCGGGTTACAGAACTCCATCATGACCTGACGGCACACGCCGCATGGAGCCGCATACTCTTTTAATTCCTTGTTCATGCCGCCTACGACGCAGATGGCATCAAACTCCAGTACACCCTCGCTGACTGCCTTGAAGAACGCGGTGCGCTCCGCACAGTTGCTTGGTGTGTAGCCTGCGTTCTCGATGTTGCAGCCGCCGTAAGCGGTACCGTTTTTGGCTAACAGCGCCGCGCCCACATGAAAGTGAGAGTACGGCACATAGGAATAATCCATCATGCCGATGGCCTTATCGATCAGCGCTTCAATCTGATCTTTTTCCAGTTTCTTCATAAATCCTAAACTCCTTTATTGCCCTGCAAATCTGCATCACTTCCGTAACGCATCCGCAATTTAATATCCGGTTGCCTCTTCCTGCTTCACCAGCTTGATGATGCGGCTGGTTCCCAGACGGTCTGCGCCCAGGGAAAGGAACTTCTCTGCATCATCCAGGGAAGAAATGCCGCCTGCTGCCTTCATCTTCACGCCTGCCCCGATGTGCTCAGAGAACAGTTTGATGTCATCGAAGGTTGCGCCTGCTTTGGAGAAACCGGTGGAGGTCTTGATGTAATCTGCTCCTGCCTTGGTTACCACCTCGCACATGCGGATCTTCTCTTCGTCGGTCAGAAGACAGGTCTCAATGATGACCTTCAACACTTTGGAGCCGCATGCTTTTTTCAGGGTGCGGATTTCCTCCTCGATGCAGTCGAACTTGCCATCCTTGGCCCAGCCAATGTTGATGACCATATCGATCTCATCTGCGCCATTTGCCAGTGCGTCTTTGGTCTCAAACTCTTTTGCTGCGGTGGTCATATAGCCGTTCGGGAAGCCGATGACGGTGCAGACTGCCATCTTATCCTGCACATACTCTTTTGCCTGCTTTACGTAGGACGGCGGAATGCAGACAGATGCGGTTCCGTAAGCAACGGCGTCATCACAGATCTGCTTGATCTCGGCCCAGGTTGCGGTCTGGGTCAGTAAGGTATGGTCAACATGTTTTAAAATCTCTTTTACGTCCATTTTATGGATCCCCCTTGTATGGTAAATTAATATTGCAAATATTATTCAGCAAGCTCCAGCGCGATCTCCATCATCTTGTTGAATCCAAGCTGGCGGTCTTCTGCGCTTAAGTGCTCGTTGGTGTACAGATGGTCGGAAATGGTCAGCATGCAGAGTGCTTTCTTTCCTGCTTTTGCCGCGTTCATGTAGAGGGCTGCTGCTTCCATCTCCACAGCCAGCACGCCCATGCCGCGCCATAAGTCATTGACATTGCCCATGACATTGTAGAATACGTCGGAAGAAAGTACGTTTCCGACTACCACATTGGTGCCCTGGCGCTTTGCGGTCTCTACAGCACGGTTCAACAGGTCGTAGTCCGCAATCGGAGCAAAGGTGCCCGGAAGTCCGTACTGGTAGGCGAAATTGGAATCGGTGCAGGCACCCATGCCGATGACCACATCCATCAGTTTCATATGATCCTGCAGCGCTCCGGCAGAACCAATGCGAATCACCTGGTCCACATCATAAAAATGGAACAGCTCATAAGAATAGATTCCGATGGACGGCATCCCCATGCCTCCGCCCATAACGGAGATTTCTTTTCCCTTGTAGGTACCGGTGTAGCCCAGCATATTGCGGACTCCGTTTACCTGTCTCGCATTTTCCAGATACGTCTCTGCAATGTACTTTGCTCGTAACGGATCCCCCGGCATCAGTACAGTTTTGGCGAAATCGCCGAGTTTCGCGCTGTTGTGCGCTGTTGGTGTATTCGTCATAATAATCCCTCTCCTATAAAAATATTTAGTTTTTTTCAGGCCTGTACCGGAGAACAATGCCGCCGGAACAGACCTGAATCAATTTTAAAAGAACATTATTTGGATTTTACAAAGATTTTGCCGTTTGCCGCTGGTGTATGTGCCTTGCCGACAAACAGAACCAGTGCCACGATGGTAACCACATACGGGATCATGGAGATCAGGTTTGGGGATACCATGTTGCTCTGAGCTGCCAGGGATTTGATACCGCTGCACAGACCAAAGAGCAGGCACGCCTTGGTTGCGCCCTCCGGAGAGAACTTACCGAAGATAACTGCTGCGATGGCGATGAAGCCCTGTCCTACGATAACGCTCGGACGGAACTGGTTGATGGTTGCCAGGGTTACGAACGCGCCGCCCAGGCCTGCCAGGAATCCGGACAGGATCACGCAGGTGTAACGGACTTTGTAAACATCGATACCCAGAGACTCACATGCCTCCGGATGCTCGCCGACTGCTCTTAAGTGAGCGCCGAATTTGGTCTTGTAGAATACAAACCAGCATACAAATGCCAGGATAAATACAAGATATGCAACGGCGTATACATTCAGAACATTGTTCCAGAAGGAGCCGGTCGGGAATACGCCCTCAAACAGTTTCGGCAGCTTGCAGCTCGGGTCCATGGCCGGAGTATCGGAGGAGTTGTTGTACATAGCCTTACAGAGGAACAGCGCCAGGCCAGGCCCAAGGAAGTTGATCGCCGTACCGGCAATGGTCTGGTCTGCATGGCAGGAAATACATGCGTATGCGTGGATGAGTCCGAACAGGGCGCCTGCCAGACCGGCACAGAGGAACGCGATCCAGCCGTTTCCGGTGGTCAGTCCCATAACGGCTCCGGTGAAGGCACCAATGGTCATCATGCCCTCGATACCGATGTTGACAACTCCGCTTCGCTCAGAGAAGCAGGAGCCAAGAGCCGCAAGAAGAAGCGGCGGCGTTGCGATCAGGGTCGCATTGATCAGAAGACCAAGGTCTTTTATTAATTCATTCATCTTACTTTGCCTCCTTCTTCTTTGCTGTCTTCAGGACAAAATACTTAAATACATGGGCAATCGCGATGAGGAGAACGACGCATCCCATGATGATGTCTACGACCTCAGACGGTGCCTTTACGATACTTAACTTGGATCCGCCGTATTTCATCGCGCCGTAGAACAGGCCGGAGAAAATGCAGCCGATTGGATTGGAGGAACCGATCAGGGCAACGGTGATACCCTCGAAACCAAAGCCCTCCTGTCCGGCAAACTGGCTTAAACGTCCGGACATACCAAGAACCTGGACCGCTCCGCCAAGACCGGATAACAGACCGGAAATACCAAGTGCAGTCAGAATGGACTTGTTGGCATCGATGCCGCCGTACTCAGCGGCACTGCTGTTGAAACCTACTGCTTTTAACTTGTAACCCAGCGTGGTCTTCTCAATGATGACCCAGATCACAATCGCTGCGATGACTGCCAGCACGAATCCCCAGTGGGCACTGGTACATCCGAGAGCATTGCGCATGCTTTCCGGAAGGAGCAGTCTTGCGGTTGCTGCCACATCCTGAGTTGCCTCGGTCTTATCACGATGAATGAACGGCAGGTTTACCATATAGTTGGATAAGTAGAACGCGATCCAGTTAAACATGATGAAGGAAAGTACCTCGTGGATGCCGCGTTTTACTTTCAGGATGCCTACGATCAGGGACCAGATGCATCCTGCTGCCGCTGCTGCTACCAGGCAGACCAGGGCATGGAGTCCTGCCGGGAGTTTTAACACGATACCCAGAATGCAGGCTACCAGGCCGCCGATTACGAACTGGCCCTCAGCACCAATGTTGAACACACCGGTACGGAAAGAGAAGGCTACGCTCAGACCGGTAAAGATCAGCGGAGCTGCGTAAACCAGGGTCCATACCAGATACTTCGGTTTGCTGAAAATACTGCTGAAGAGCTTTCCGTAAGCCACAGCCGGACTGATGCCAGCGATGGTTAAAAAGATGGCTCCTACAAAAAAACCAATGACGATCGCAATGATGGTGTAGAGTACATTGCTTTCCAGAATGCTTTTCTTCTTATTCATTTGTCTTCTTTCCTCCTGCCATCATAAATCCGAGTTCCTTCTCATCTGCGTTCTTGCCCGGTACACTGCCGGTGATCTGTCCATCGAAGATAACCTCGATGCGGTCAGACAGGCTCATGATCTCATCCAGCTCGAAGGATACCAGAAGTACCGCGCGGTTTTTGTTGCGCTGCTCGACCAGGTATTTGTGTACGAACTCGATTGCGCCGACATCCAGGCCTCGGGTCGGGTTTACCGCGATCAGCAGGTCCTTGTCGTTGGTTACCTCACGGGCAATGATGACCTTCTGCTGGTTACCGCCGGATAATGTGCCAGACGGTGCCTCCGCACAGCCCCGCGGGCGGACATCGAATTTCTCGATCAGATCCAGCGCATGCTCATGAATCGCCTTGCGGTCCAGAATGCCGTGTTTGGAATACGGTGCTTCCTCAAAATGCTGCAGGATCAGGTTGTCCTCATTGGAGAACTCCAGAACCAGTCCGTGCTTCTGGCGGTCTGCCGGAATACTGGAAATTCCGCTGTCAAAGGTCTGCTTCGGAGTCTTGTTAAAGACATCCTTGCCCAGCATGGTAATGGTACCGGACTCTGCCTTGCGAAGGCCGGTCAGAATCTCAACCAGTTCCGTCTGTCCGTTTCCATCGACGCCGGCCAGACCTACGATCTCACCTTTTTTTACATCCAGATGGAAGCCCTTTAAGATCTCAACACCGCGGTAATCCTTTGCGTGCAGGTCTTCTACATGCAGAACCACCTCGCCTGCTTCCTGGTCTTTCTTGTCTACCTTGAAGTTGACATCACGGCCTACCATCATGGCAGCCAGCGCGTTCTCGTCCACATCTGCCACCTTGACAGTCTGGATATATTTACCCTGGCGGATGATGGTACAGTTATCGGAAGATGCGGTGATCTCCTTTAGCTTATGGGTGATCAGGATAACGCTCTTGCCATCCGCAGTCAGGTTGGAGATGATCTCCATCAGACCCTCGATCTCCTGCGGAGTCAGGGATGCGGTCGGCTCGTCCAGGATCAGGGTTTCCGCACCGCGGTACAGTACCTTCAGGATCTCCACACGCTGCTGCATGCCGACGGAGATATCTTCTACCTTCGCGTCCGGGTCTACTTTCATGCCGTAGCGCTCAGACAGCTCAAGTACTTTCTTCTTTGCGGTTTCTTTGTCTACGGTCAGACCCTTTACCGGCTCCATGCCCAGAATGATGTTCTCGGTAACTGTAAACGGCTGGATCAACATGAAATGCTGGTGTACCATACCGATACCGATGTCAATGGCATCTTTCGGGCTGTTGAAATGAACCTCTTTTTCGTTGATAAAGATCTGTCCGCTGGTCGGTTTGTACAGGCCGCAGAGTACGTTCATCATGGTACTCTTTCCGGCTCCGTTCTCACCTAAGATTGCGTGCACCTCTCCTTTGTGCACCGTCAGGTTGATATGGTCATTCGCCGTAAAGTCGCCGAATTTCTTGACGATGTCTTTCATCTGAATTACGACTTTACTCTCATCCATATGGCTTATTCTTGCCACGGCTTGGTCCCTCCTGTATTTTCTTTTTATTATATACTCGCAAACCCGCGCTTCGCGCTTTCCCACCTGCTTCGCAGGCTGTTTGCTCGTTGATGGCGCAAGAAAAGAAAATGTCTGCTTCGCAGCCGCTTTCTTTTCCCCTGCGCCTATCATATCAGAATAATATTCTGAAACCCTTTTTCTCTTAAAATATCTGCCAGGTACGCCAGATATTTCTGATCCGGCACCTGGTAGTGGGAGTACGGTTCCCGCACGCCCATCGGCCGGTAGGCAATGATCTTCACGCGGATATCTCCGTACGCCAGATACGGTGCCAGGAAATCTCCCATCTCCCGGATGCTTTTCTCCGTGTCGTAAAGATCCGGTACAATGACCGCACGCACTTCGTAGAGTTTCCCGGTTCTCGCCAAGTAATCCGCGTTGTGCAGCACCATCTCATTCGTGAACCCGGTCACCTTTTCATGCTCTGCTGCCTCAAAAGCCTTGATATCCAGCATAACGCCGTCGGACACCTCCATCAGCTCCGGGTAATCCTCAAACGGGATTGTGCCATTGCTGTCAATGAGCGTACCAAGACCGTCCTGCTTTGCCAGGCGGAACAGCTCTGTCAGAAACTCCGGCTGCAGCATGCACTCGCCGCCGGAAACGCTGATGCCCCGGATAAACGGAATCTGCTTTTTCACCCGTGCATACACCTCTTCGGGTGTCATCTCGCAGGTCCGCGGAGAACTGTCGTGCGGGCAGACATGAATGCAGGTATCGCACTGTACGCATTTCGCCGGGTCGAATGCTACTTTTCCATCCGCTCCCACAGACAATGCGCCCGCCGGACACTGACCTGCACAGGTGCCGCACTGCACGCACAGCTTTCTGGTCTCCGGGTTATGGCAGTACTTGCAGTCGATGTTGCATCCCTGTAAGAAGATGGCTGTCCGGTTGCCCGGACCATCTACGCTGCTGAACGGGATGATCCGGTTCACAACCGCTTTCATTAACGCACCTTTCTTTCCAGAATATGTCCGTTTCTTGCCGCGCCAAGTCCCAGTGCGGTGGTATCCTGAAGGACTGCCTCACCGCCTGCCAGTTTTTCTAACTCGGAACGTTTTACCAGATATCCGGTTACGCGGATTACGTCGCTGTCGCTGGAGTAGAAGGACAGGTAACGCAGATCCATCTTGAAGGAACCTTTGATGATATCCAGCACATACTCCGGATTTCTGTGTACCGTCATGTCAATCGGGAAGATATCGCCAGTACCGGAAGTAAAGTACTTGTGGAACTTCTTCAGCACGTTTAACTGATCGATGAGCTCGTCCGGTTCCTCGCCGATCGGGATTCTGGTTCCCGGAGTTACGTTCTCATCCTCAGCCAGGCCTACCTGTGCGTGAAGCAGGAAATGTCCGCCGGTTCCCTCACAGTATTTGTTCTTGTGGTTTAAGTTAAACTCCTTGATGATCTCCATGATTTCAACGCCCAGGTTGTTGGCGTTTTCATCATGGCCGAAGCGTCCCTCAATGCCCTCTTTCTCGAAGAGGATGTTGACACAGTCTGCCAGGCCTACCAGGCCATACATGCCAGAGAAGCGGTCTCTGTGGATGAAGCCTTCTTTTGCCAGGAAGTTGTTCTCGAAGAATCCGCTCTCTTCCACCTCGAATTTGATTCTCGCGTCCATGTAGCGTGCCATAATGTCAAGCACATACGGAAGCTCACGCTCCTTGAAGTCCTGAATATTCTTCGCGCGCTTCGCGATGTTGCCCAGTACCAGACGGCACAGGGTATAAGCGCCGCCGCCAAGCAGAAGACCGTTGTAGCAGCTTGCGATGACATAACCCTCGCCCAGTTCGCTCTTGAACATCTTGTGGTTTGCGAAGCTCGGCTTTGCGCTGTGCATTGCGCAGTCAATGGCTTTCAGTGCGAACTCATCCGGGGTGATGTCCTCGTCGTACTTGAAGCTTAAGTTCGGAACAGCATTCTCCAGTTCCTTCTCAGCCTCTAACAGCAGGCGTCCTGCTTTGGTATCACGCGGTCCGATGTTTGCGTGGGAGAAGGAATCCAGGATGGTGCGGTCCATCTGGGTGAGGAACAGCTTCAGCATTTTCTTTGCCTGTGCCTCATCCACGGTGTCAATGTACGGCTCTAACAGCTCATCTAACTGGCCCACATATACCGGGTAGTTGGTCACGCTCGGCACATGCTTGTAGAAGATCATCAGGCTGTTTAATGCCTCGTACAGGTCAGTCGGCGGATCCAGCTGGAGGAATTTGCTTCCTTCTTTTAAAAACTTTGCGTAATCCGGGATGATGTAGCGCGGACGCATCGGCGCATGTCCCTCAGACAGGTCGCAGATGCACTTGCGGTCGATCGGCACGTTTAACAGTTCGTCCAGACCCTCCGGGAGATCCAGCACTTCCATAAGAGAATCTGCCTGGTTCGCAAGGCAGGTCAGTTTCTGCTCATGGGTCAGGGTTGCGCTCTCAATGATCTCCAGAATGTTCTTTCTTGTTTCGTTGACTCTTTCCATAGAAATGTCACGCATAATAACAACTTCCTCCTAAATGATGTATGTGAATATTTTAGTTTTCCTGATTTTCATGATCTTCTCTAATCAGCTTCCGGATGGCCTCCACAGCCACACGGATGGCCATATCCGTATCGTGGGCGACCGGATTGGACAGTCCCTGCTTCTCCCGCTCCTGGTTCGCCATGACTAAAAAGACAGAACCACAGCGCACATGCAGGGTACTCGCCACAATAAACAGTGCGGCGGATTCCATCTCGGATGCCAGGCACCCAAGGCGCTTCCACGCCTCCCATTTATTTAAAAGCTCGTAGCTCACCGGCATGGTCTCCGGGGAATGCTGGCCATAGAATGCGTCCTTACACTGTACCACGCCCACATGGCAGGTCTGGCCGAGATCCTTTGCGGCTGCTCGCAGCGCATTGGTCACATCCAGGTCTGCTACTGCAGGAAACTCGATCGGTGCGTATTCCTTACTCGTTCCCTCCATGCGGATGGCTCCGCTCGCAACAACAACGTCAGCGCTCTTGACTTCAAGCTGCATGCCGCCGCAGGTACCAACACGGATAAAGGTATCCGCTCCGCACTTGACCAGTTCTTCCATGGCAATGGACGCGGACGGGCCGCCGATTCCGGTGGATGTTACACTGACCTTCACACCATCTAAATAACCGGTGTAGGTTACATACTCGCGGCTGTCTGCCACCAGTTTCGCGTCATCAAAGTAAGCCGCAATCTTGGCGCATCGCTTCGGATCTCCCGGAAGGATCACATAGCGTCCTACTTCACCTTTTCCCACCTGAATATGATACTGCTTATCCGGATTTTCTGAATACTTCATTTGTCATTCCCCCGTTTCGTTGATCTGAACTCTGACCAGTTTTCTGATTCTTTGGTACTGTTCCCATGTCATCACGATATTCCAGCCGTCTCTTGAAATCAGTCCCTGCTCTTCCAGATCTTTTAGCGCCCTGGTAATGGTCCGCTCGGACACGCCCGTAACTTCGGAAAAATCCTTCCGGCTCAGGTAAACACTGTAGGTATCGCGTTTTCCATAGGTCTCATATAAGTTCGTAAGAATGAGATAAACCCGTTCATTGCCGGGAAGCATGACATAAAGCCGTTCTTTTCTGGACTGTTCCAGCAGATAGCCGATGATCCGCTGCGTCTCCAGGCGCAGGGCTGATACATCGTTCAAGATCCACTTTCTGCAGATATCTCCCGGTATCTTTAAAAACAGGCTGTCCTGGGTGGTTGCCAGCGTCGTCCTGTAATGGCTCATATAACCCAGAAGCTCCATGGTTCCAAATATCTCGATCGGTTCAAAATGGCAGAAGCCGTACACGGTTTCCCGCACCCGGTAATCGACCGCGGACACGCTTCCGCGCAGAAGGATGTACACCTTATCTACCGGTTCTCCCTCCTGGATAAACGTCGTTCCCGCCGGTATCCGTACCACCTGGATGCTGCTCTTTAAGCTTTCCGGCGCATACATCAAGTAGCTGTTCAAATAATTCTGCTGCTTCGCACTCAGTTTGCTGATCACATCATCTGCTTCGCTCATTTTGTTCATTTCCCCGGTTTTATCTCGTTCTCGTGACGTTGTCACTCGATTGCCTCGTCGTTCGCCATAAGCGTGCAAGCACGCTTATGACTCTCTTGCACTCGTCATATTCTAATATGTTTATATCACATTTTCCCCAAACAAGAAAGGACAAATGTCAGTTTTAAGCCGCGTTTCCCCTACATTTTTGCCATTTGGCAGATTTTACTATTTTTGCTTTCAAAAATCCTTGCTTTTTACATAGCAACACGGGGTCCGCATCTTTGCGGGCCCCGCGCCAAATTGTCTGGTTTTTGCTGTTGGTAAAACTTAGTCTAACTGATATACATCGCCGTAAGCTGCCTCGAAAGACTCCTTGTCTTCCGGAACAATAATCTCACCGCTGATGATCTTCTCTTTCACTTCATCAACTGCGGAGATTACTTCCGGTGCGATCAGATCCTGGCTCGGTGCGATATCTACGCCGCCTGCTGCCAGATCGAAGGACTGTACGCCGCCCTCAAGGGTACCAGCGATGAGCTCTTCTACTGTGGTGTATACAGCGTTGTCTACACGCTTCATAGCGGAAGTCAGAACGGTATTCGGAGCGATGCTGGACTGGTCGCTGTCTACGCCGATTGCGTATACGCCAGCCTCCTGGCATGCCTCAATAACGCCAAGGCCGGTAGCGCCTGCTGCCTGGAATACGATGTCAGCACCGTTGGTGATAGCGGTGTTTGCCATGGTCTTACCGGTAGCGGAATCAGCGAAGGAGTTTGCGTTGAACTGCTGGACGGTGATATCCGGGTTTGCGTCGATTGCGCCTGCGCAGTAACCGTAACCGAACTGGTTCATGGTCTCGTTGGTCATACCAACTACAAAACCAATGTTGTTGGTCTTGGTGGTAAGGCCTGCTACATAACCTACCAGGTAGGAAGCCTGCTCAGCGTGGAAGATAAGGCTGGTTACGTTCGGAAGATCGATGGAAGAATCATCGATGATAGCGAACTTGGTATCCGGGTTAGCCTCTGCAGCTGCTCTGGTAGCATCTGCCAGCATGTAACCTACGCTGATGATGAGGTCATAGTCCTCATCTACAAAAGTCTCCATGTTCGGAGCGTAGTCTGCATCAGTTGCGGACTCTAAGTAGTTTACGGTAACACCAAGCTCCTCGCCTGCTCTTTCAAGGCCTTCCCATGAGGACTGGTTGAAGGAACCGTCATTTACGCCGCCTACATCGGTGATAAGGCCGATCTTGAACTCAGATGCGTCCTTTGCGTCTGCCTTCTCTGCTCCCTCAGTCTTTTCTGCGGTATCAGCTGCTTCTTTTGCTGCAGTGGTCTCGGTAGTGCTGTTGGAGCTGCTGCCTCCACATGCAGTCATGGATGCTGCCATGGTACCAGCTAAAACGACAGCAAGGATTCTTTTTTTCATAGTATTCTCTCCTTTTTTGTTTTTCGGCAAAAAAGCCTTATTCTTATACTAACATTATTTTGCACAAAAGAAAAGGATAATTTTACGTAACTTTTACATAAAATTATCCTCTTCTGCATATTATTTAATTTTCATGAAAAGACCGGCTTTTTTCAGTACCGGACGAACGGCCATGTAAACTACTACCACTACGATGGTTCCCACAATGGCATTCACCAGGGTTGCGCCTGCGGCCCAGGTTGCCATGATCTTTGCTGCGGAAGACTCCACGCCAAGAATGTAATTCTTATAGAAGTAACCCACGATCGGGTCCATAACGACGTTAAATCCAAGTCCCGCGATGGATGCGATGAGGGACCATTTTACAATGTACTTGCTGTCGTGGTCCTCGGTGATGTGCGCGATGTTGTGTGCCACAAAACCTGCGATCAGGCCGATGCAGAGCTTTAAGATAAAGGTCTTCGGAGCGCTGGTGATGTAAACCGGATCTAAAAGGTCAGCGATCGTCATGCCGAGGGAACCTGCCACGCCGCCGTAACCGCCGCCAAGAAGGAGCGCTGCCAGAACACAGAACGCGTTGCCGATGTGAAGCGCGGTGGTGTCTCCGCCCGGAGTCGGGATCGGAATCTTTAAGAAGGTAAAGGCCACATAACACAGGGCCGCCATCAGTGCTGTAAGCACCAGCTTATATACTTTGTCGTTGTCTCTGTTTTTCATAATCATTCTCCCTTGCTGCTTTTGTAGGATGCACTGCTTTCCTGTCAGGTCCACAGGCATTTTTATTATGCCGCCTATCATAGCACGCAGGTGGAATGATATTAATATCCAGTTTTGATATTTTTAACCAGTCCAGTTGTGACTGCATCGATATTTCCGGCACAAACTGCACCGTCCGGCTGCCTAGTCACGGGATTCAATGCAGATGAGAACTCCCTCTTCCAGCGTGATCACAGCCTCATCCGCATCTGCAGCGATCTCATTGCTGATACAGAGTCCCACTTCCTCGCCGCGCCGGATCGTCTTATCCTTTAAGGAATACTTAAATCCGGTCAGCGTAATTCCGCTCACTTCTTCCGTGTACGGCGCAAAGGAAATATATTTTCCCCACTGGCTATCTTTCTGGAAGTGTTTCTCCCCGTCCACCAGGCACAGACGGTTGCGGGAATCCACGATATAAGCCTCAGTCCCCTGCTCCATGCAGGCTTTCAGCGCGTGGATATTGCCGATCATATGGTCAATGCGTCCGCCGGTCGCGCCAAGAAACACGATCTCATCGCAGGAAAGCGTGAGCGCCCGGTTTCTCGCAAGCTCCGTATCGGTCTCATTTTTCTCCGGCTTGTGCTGTTCCCACACAATATACGGATACTGGCGGAACTCTTCACGGATTTCATCAGAGACCGAATCAAAATCGCCCACGATATAGTCCGGAACCAGACCAAGTTCCTTTACAGCCTTTAACCCGCCATCCACCGCTATGATCTTATCAAATGTTTCTTTTTCCAAAAAGGAGCGGGCAAAAGCCATATCCAGCTTTCCGCCCGTCAGGATCAGACATTTTCTCATTTACTTTTCAGCCTCTCCAAAGATCTCGAGAAATGCCTTTACGTTGGCTGCCGCGTCGTTTTTATAGACGGCGCTTCCGGCCACAAAGACATTTGCTCCTGCTTCCATCAGTTCCCTTACATTGCCAAGGCCAACACCGCCATCGACCTGAATATCGGTCTTTAAGCCGCGCTCATTTAACATGGCACGCAGCTTCTTGATCTTGTCGATGGTATAAGGAATGAACTTCTGGCCGCCAAAGCCCGGATTTACGGACATAAGAAGAATCATGTCCACCTGATCCAGCACACAGGAAAGCGTCTCGACCGGGGTTGCCGGATTGAGCGCCACACCCACCTTCATGCCAAGCTCCTTAATCTGGTTGATGGTGCGGTCCAGATGGCAGCATGCCTCCTGATGCACACAGAGCAGGTCTGCTCCGGCTTCCTTTAAGTCTGCCGCGTATCGCCCCGGCTCCTCCACCATCATATGAACATCGAACACTTTGTCGGTGCAGGAGCGAATGCTCTTGATGACCGGCATGCCAAAAGAAATGCTCGGCACAAACATACCATCCATCACATCAATGTGGATGTACTGCGCTCCAGCCTCGGCCACGGTCTGAACCTCATGTCTTAAATCTCCAAAATCTGCTGCCAGAATTGACGGTGCTAAAATATACATTTTGTCTGTTACTCCTTCATTCCCTCGTATTGTTGGCCGCATTTTAATATTTTCTGCGGTTTTTTAATTCCTGATATAAGAGTCCATAGTTGTCGTAGCGGCTCTGGCTGATCTTTCCCTCTGCCAGCGCTGCTTTCACGCCGCACACCGGCTCCCCGATGTGCACACAGTCTGCCTGAAACCGGCAGTCCGCCTCATACTGCTCAAACTCCGGGAAGTAATCCTTTAACTCCTGCGGCTCGATCTCCTCCAGATACATGGAAGAAAAGCCCGGAGTATCCATTAAATAGGTATCCTCCTCCACACAGAACAGCTCCGCGTGCCGGGTCGTATGCTTTCCTCGCTTGATCTTCTCGCTTATGCTTCCGGTCTCCATCGCCGCCTCTGGCTGAAGCAGGTTCGTGAGCGAGGATTTGCCAACACCGGACGGACCTGCCAGGATCGTGGTCTTTCCGCGCAGGTAATCCCGCACGGCATCCACGCCGGACTTTTCGTAGGTGCTCACGAACATGACCGGATATCCGGCCTGCTCGTAGATATGGCGGTACTCCTCCTGCTTCCCATCCGCGTCCAGATCTGTCTTGTTAAAGCAGATCGTGACCGGGATATCCTGGGCCAGCATCATGATGAGGAAACGGTCCAGCAGGTTGAAATTCGGGTCCGGCTGGGTTACCGCAAACACCACGAGTGCCTGGTCCACATTGGCGGACGCAGGACGAATCAGCACATTTTTTCTGGGAAGGATCTCATCCACATTTCCCTCCTGTGTCTCCTCATCCAGAACAGTAAATTCTACATTATCTCCGACCACTGGCTTGATGCCGCGGTTGCGGAAGATTCCCTTTGCCTTGCAGGCATAGACTTTTTCATGCCCGTCGTGGACATAGTAAAAACCTGCAATTCCTTTTATGATTTTTCCTGTCATTTGTCTGTTCTCCTGCTAATCCATCGGGAAGAATGTGAGCGGGTAGGTCTTGATCACGGCACCTGAATTGACATCCACAATCTCCAGGGTTCCCTGGTCGCTTCCGTCCGCGCTCTCAATGCTGGTAAAGTTCACCGGAAGAAGCACATCGCCCTTGATCGTGGTAGACTGGGTCAGGATCTTGTAGTGCGGGTTATCCGCAGTACCCTGGCGCAGCCGGATCAGAATGGTCACGCTGGAGCTTCCGGCTCCCGGGCCGATCAGGCTGCTTAAATCGTACACCTGATTGATCGAGGCCACATAGCGCTGATGCTTGACCTCCGGTCCGCTGCTGACTACATAATCAACCTTGCTTCCCTTTTCCAGCTGTGTTCCGGAAGCTGCCGACTGGCTGATGATCAGGCCTTTTTCTACGGCATCACTCGCCTCCGTGGATGTATTTCCCGGCATCAGGCCGCTCTCTGTGAGCAGCGCGATCGCCTCCTCCTCGGTCTTTCCAACCAGATAAGGTGCCGGTACCTTGTCCACATGCGGGCCGCTGCTGACATAAAGGTACACCGTGCCTCCGTCCGCAACCAGCTCCGGCTCATAGCGCATGACTGTCCCCGCCTTGACCGTCTCATCCTCTTCTTCCACAACTTCAACCTTTAAGCCCTTGCTCTCCAAAAAGCTGACCGCCGTTATCCGGTCAAGCTCTGCAATGCCGAGCTTACCAAGATCCAGCTTGTCTGTGCCGTTGCTGATGACCACACTCACCTGTCCGCCTTTGAGCACCACAGTGCCCGCATCCGGATCCTGCTTTGCCACATGGCCTTTCTCCACATCATCAAAATATTCGTAAGTGCGCTTCATGGTCAGGGAGTGGTCTTTTAAAGTACTCTCCGCCATATCCTCAGAAAGGCCCAGGACCGATGGCATGGAAACTTCGGTATCCTTTAAAACCAGTTCTCCGGTCTCAGCCTGTGTGGTTTCATTTGCGGAATTTCCAAGAAGTCCGCTTCCGGCTTTAAAAAATGCGCCAAGCCTTGAAAATACCACGATCAGGACTGCCACAACCACAATGGCCGCAACAATGCCGGCCCCGGCAAGCAGCCGCTCAATGTGCGGATTTGCCTGGTCTTCCTCATCCTCGCGTTTCCGGCGTTTTCCGGACAGCTTTTTGCTCCGCCGCTCTTCCTGCGGACTTTCCTGCTGCTGTTCTTCCTGGTATGTTTCCCAGGCAGCCCTGGCCTCACGGCCATAGTTTTCACGCGGTTCCGGCTCCATGCGTTCCACACGGTGGAAATGCTTGATCTGCGCAAGCTGCTCGCTGCTGATCTGGACCGTCTCCCCGTTTAACGCCCGCTCCTCCGGAGTCGGCTGTGAACTGTCCGCCTCTGCCGCAGGACGGATGAGTGCCGCGCGAAGATCGGTAATGACCTCCTCCGCGCTGTGATAGCGGCGCTCCGGCTTCTTCTCCATACAGGTCAGAATGATGCGCTCTAAACTGACCGGAATCTCCGGATTGTATACACTCGGCGGGATCACTGCGTTTTCCAGATGCGCAAGCGCGATGGATACGGTATTATCCCCCTCAAACGGGAGGCGTCCGGTCACCATCTCATACATGGTCACGCCAAGAGAATAGATATCGCTTCTCTCATCGCTGAAACCGCCCCTTGCCTGCTCCGGAGAAATATAATGCACGGAACCCATAGCTGAGGATGTCATGGTCTGGGCAGACACTGCTCTCGCGATGCCGAAATCCGCCACTTTCACCTTGCCGTCCTTGGAAATGATCATGTTCTGCGGCTTGATGTCCCGGTGGATAATGTGCTGTTCATGCGCCGCAGCGATGCCCTGCGCCACCTGAATGGCAATGCCAATGCTCTCCTTGACCTCCAGCCGCCCCTTCTTCTGAATATAACTTTTCAGGGTGATGCCCTCGATCAGCTCCATGACTATGTAATGGAGTTTTCCCTCATCAATAACGTCGTAAACACTGACAATGTTTGGGTGGGAAAGACCTGCAGCCGACTGCGCCTCCATCTTGAATTTACTGACAAAATTGCTGTCATTGCAGAATTCTTCCTTTAATACCTTAATGGCAACCAGGCGGTTCAGCTTATGGCATTTTGCCTTGTAAACCACTGACATGCCGCCGGAGCCAATCTGCTCCAGGATCTCATAGCGGTCCTGCAAAAATGTTCCGGGTCTCAGTATCATAAGCTCACCTCACTTATCTGCGGTTCAATGAGGATCACGGATATGTTATCCAGTCCGCCGCTTCGGTTCGCCGCGTCCACGAGGGCTTTCGCCCGCGCCTGCGCGCTGTCCTCAGATCGGATAATGTACTCGATTTCCAGTTCATCAACCATATTGCTGAGTCCGTCCGAGCACATAAGGATCTGGTCGCCGCTCTTTAACTTTAAAGCAAAGAGATCGGTGTCCACCTCATCGCTCACGCCGACTGCCCGGGTGATGATGTTTTTCTGTTCCAGATAATCGCGGCTTCCGCGCTTTAACTTGCCGAGGGCGACCAGTTCTTCCACATAGGAATGGTCTTTTGTGATCTGCTCCAGTTCACCGCGCAGAAGGTACAGGCGGCTGTCGCCGATATTGGCCACATAGAGCACGTTGCCTTTTATAGTCGCCATAACAAGCGTGCTTCCGGTCCCACTCAGCTCCGGGGTCTCACAGGCACGTTTGTACAGCTCCCGGTTGACCTTGCGGATGCCCTCTTTTAAGATGCCGTGGACATCACGATCCGGATAAGGCGTCTCAAAGAATCGCACCAGATTCTCCACCACAAAGCGCGACGCGAAATCGCCCGCCTGGTGGCCGCCCATGCCGTCCGCCACGATAAACAGATTTTCCAGGGATCCGATGGGTTCTGTGCTGGCGTAGATAAAGTCCTGGTTCATGCTGCGCTTCTGTCCTACATCGGTCAGTGCACATGCTTCCATGGTTCAGATCCCTCCTTTGCTTGTTTCTTCCCTGCTCTCCTCTTCCAGAAAGCTCTTTCTGAGCTGTCCGCAGGCGCCGTTGATATCGCGGCCCATTTCCCGTCGGACTGTCACGTTAATGCCGTTTTTCTCCAGATATGCTTTAAATGCCTCGATCGCTCTGCGGTCTGACTGGCGGTAATCGCGCTCCTTGATCGGATTGACCGGAATCAGGTTCACGTGGCCGTGCATGTTTTTGATGAGCGCAGTCAGCGCTTTCGCCTCATCCAGGTTGTCGTTCACACCGCTCACCAGGCTGTACTCAAACGTAAGCCGGCGTCCGGTCTTCTCAAAATAGGTCTGGCAGGCTGCCAGGATTTCTTTTAAGGTATAGCGGTTCGCGATCGGCATGAGTGTCTTTCGCACCTCATCATTCGGCGCGTGCAGCGACAGCGCCAGCGTGATCTGCAGATCTTCCTCCGCCAGTTTTAAGATGCCCGGCACAATGCCGCAGGTGGACACCGTAATGTTTCTCTGGCTGATGTTTAAGCCGTTCTCATCGGTGATCATATGGAGGAACCGGATGACATTATCGTAGTTATCCATCGGCTCACCGGAACCCATGATAACGATGTTGGACACCCGCTCCCCGGTCAGTGTCTGGATGCGGTAGATCTGATCGAGCATTTCTGACGCGGTCAGGTTGCGCTCCAGTCCGTCCAGCGTGGAAGCGCAGAAACGGCAGCCCATCCGGCAGCCGACCTGGGAGGAGATGCAGACGCTGTTTCCATGATGATACTGCATCCAAACGCTCTCGATCACATTGCCGTCCGCCAGGCGGAACAGGTACTTTCTGGTCCCGTCAATCTGGGAGATTTTTACATCGACCGGCTGCAGCGCTGTGAGCGTAAACTGCTCCTTTAATTTTTCCCGCAGCGGCTTTGAGAGATTGCTCATCTCATCGAAATCCGTCACCAGCTTCTGATGCAGCCACTGGTAGATCTGTTTTGCCCGGAAGGGCTTGTCCCCCATCTGCCGGATTGCCTCTGTAAGTTCCTCTAATGTCAGGGATTTGATATCTTGCTTTTCCATAATATTCTATCTGCTTTCCTGTTTTTCTCACTGCTGCTTTCTCCGGAATGCCGCGATAAAGAAGCCGTCGCACGGGTAAGTTCCCGGCAGCAGCTGGATATAACCGTCTTTCATGGTTTCTTCTTTGACCTGGCTGCCAAGGGCGCCCTCGATGCTCACCGCCTCAAACGGGAAGTGTTCCAGAAACCAGGTTCTCTGGTCTTCGTTCTCCAGCCGGTCAATGGTACAGGTACTGTAAATGAGCTTTCCGCCCGGTTTTACATAGCGCCATACCACAGACAGGATGTCTTTCTGGAGTTCTGCCAGCTCCCGCAGGTCTTCTTCGGTCACCTGATACTTGATATCCGGTTTCTTACCGATGATGCCGAGGCCGGAGCACGGAAGGTCCGCAATGACAATGTCTGCATTTTCTTCCCACGCCGGATCTTCCTCCAGCGCATCCCAGACCTCTGCCCGGATATTGGTAAATCCGGTACGGCGGATGTTGTCTTCCACCAGAAGGATCTTGTTCTCGGTCAGGTCGCGCACGACCACCTCACCGGTTCCCGCAAGCTTGTCCGCGATATGCAGGCTCTTTCCGCCCGGTGCCCCGCAGACATCCAGGACCACATCGCCCTTTTTCGGGTCTGCCACCTCACCCACAAACGAGGAGCTGACATCCTGAACTGTGATCCAGCCCTCGCGAAACGCCCGCACGGCATCCAGGTAGTCATAACCGGAGAGAAACAGCGCATGGTCGGCAAGAGGATTGGCAAGCACCGTCACACCGTCCTGCTCCAGACTTTTTAAGATGTCTTCCATGGAAGCGCGGTCCAGGTTGCAGCGCACGGAAGTCGGGCGCTCCTCTAAGAACGCCTTCATGATACGCTCCACGGTTTCAGCCGGATACTGCTTCTTCCACAGTTCAATGATCCAGTCCGGCATGGAATACTTTCTTGACCAGTCGGTAAACACGAACGTGTCTTTCTCGCGGGAGACAGTTCGGAGCACTCCGTTTACAAAGCCTTTCAGGCCGTGGAACCTGCGCTTCACCGCAAGTTTCACAGCCTCATCACATACCGCGCTGTCCGGGATCCGGTCCATTTTCAGGATCTGGTAAACAGACATGCGTAAAATGGTTCGGATAACCGGTTTCATTTTGCTTACTTTGGTTTTGGAACACTGGTCAATGACCACGTCGATGGTGAGCAGATACTCAATGGTTCCCTCCGTCACACGGGTGATGAACGCGCGCTTCTGCTTTTCCAGATACTGGTGCTTATCCAGCGCTTTCTTTAATACAACATGGCTGTAGCCGCCGTTTTCCAGGATCTCCATGAGGATATCGAGGATGAGTTCCCGCTCTTTTGTCGGGCCGTTTTGCTTAGTCATTTCTTCTGCGACCTCCAAACAGAATGATCAGCCGCATCAGCTGTAAAATGGAAGCGGCCGCTGCTGCAACATAGGTAAGGGCTGCTGCCCCGAGCACCTTTCTGGTGCCGCTCACCTCATCGCCCTGCAGGATTCCAAGGCTGTCCAGCAGATGCACTGCCCGGGAGGAAGCGTTAAACTCCACCGGAAGGGTAATGATCTGGAACAGGACTGCCAGGACAAACATCCAGATTCCAATCTCGATAAACGGGGTCAGACCGATAAAAAAGCCAAGGATAATGAGCGGCAGGGAAATTTTGCTTCCGAAGTTTGCGATCGGCACAAACGCGGAGCGCAGCCGAAGCGGCGCGTAGCCGACATTGTCCTGAATCGCGTGTCCGCACTCATGCGCTGCCACGCCGACCGCCGCAATGGAGGTACTGCCATACACAGCCTCCGACAGGTTTACCGTCTTGGTCCGCGGGTCATAATGGTCGGTAAGCTGTCCGCGCACCGGCTGGACCGTCACATCATAGATGCCCTGGGAATTCAGCAGGCGCTTTGCTGCCTCCGCGCCGGTCATGCCCGTCATGCTGCGCACCCGGGAGTAGCGCTGAAACGTGCTGTTTACCCTGGATGATGCCCACATCGACAAAAGCGCTCCAATGTATACAAGGATCATCGTCGGATCAAACAGACTGTAACCCATTCCATAGTAACCATAGCCACCATACATGACTACTCACTCCTTTCCATCATGCAGCCGGATTCCACCTGATAGCCGCGTAAAAACGCCGCGGTGTCCATCCGCTTCTTTCCTTCCAGCTGAAGACTCGTCACACATAACACACCGTTTCCGGTCTGGATCTTTAATCCATCGTCACCTGCGCTGATGACACTGCCGCACGGCGCTTTCTCTGCCGGGTCCGGAAGCACCTTTGCCTCCCAGATCTTAAGCATTTTGCCATTCCAGCGGGTGAACGCGCTCGGCCACGGATTTAAGCCGCGCACCAGGCGCTCAATGGAAACCGCATCCATGGTCCAGTCGATGTCGCCCATGGATTTGGAGATTTTTTTCACATACGTTGCTTTCTCGTGATCCTGCGGGACCGGCGTGATCTCACCCTTTTCCAGTTTATCCAGTGTGGATAAGATCAGGTCACCTCCAAGCAGGCTCAAGCGGTCGAACAGGCTTCCTCCTGTCTCGTCCGGATTTAATTTCACAATGGTCTTCTCCAGCATGTCGCCGGTGTCCATCTCCACATCCATCATCATGGTCGTGATGCCGGTCTCCTCATCGCCGTTGATGACCGCCCACTGGATCGGGGCAGCTCCGCGGTATTTCGGAAGCAGGGAAGCGTGAATGTTGACACAGCCGTACTTTGGCAGGTCAAGAAGGCTCTTTGGCAGGATCTGTCCAAACGCGATCACCACCATGGCATCCGGGTGTAAGGCACGCATCTCTTCCACAAACGCCTCATTGCGGGCGCGTACCGGCTGGTAAACCGGGATGTTGTGCTGCAGGGCGCATTCCTTGACCGGAGACACGTGGATCTCCTTGCCGCGTCCCTTCGGCTTGTCCGGCTGTGTTACCACGCCGACTACCTCATGTTCGGAAGCCACAAGCGCTTCCAGTGTCGGCACCGAAAAGTCCGGTGTCCCCATAAATACGATTCTCATATGTTTATTCTTCCTCCGGTTCTGTGGTGGTATCCATCAGTTCTCCCTCAACCAGGTCCACATAGAGCTCACCGCGCAGGTGCGCGCACTCATGGCAGATGCAGCGCGCAAGAAGCTCCTCGCCCTCTAACTCAAACTGCTCCATGTTCTCATCGTACGCGCGTACCACCACATGGTTCGGGCGGGTTACCATGCCGGCTTTTCCAGGAACGCTTAAGCAGCCCTCCTGGCCGGTCTGGCTTCCGCTCTGCTCGATGATTTCCGGGTTGATGAGTACATACTGGTTTCCGTCGTCCACATCCATAACCACGATCTGTTTTAACACGCCGACCTGTGGTGCAGCAAGGCCTACGCCGTTTGCCTCGTACATGGTCTCGAACATGTCCTCAATCAGCTCCGCGATGCGCGGGGTGATCTCCTTAACCGGTTTGCACTCCTTTCTTAAAATATCGTCTCCAATGGTTCTTACCTGTCTGATTGCCATTTGTTCTGTCCTTTCTGTCTGTTGTTCCTGATAATAATTCTATTTAAAATCACACTGCATCGTAAGTTTTCTGCAGCTTTCTGTCTCATCCCAGCGCAATTTTACATACTTCTGGATTTTTACTAGTATATCATAGTTTTCCTGTTTCATATATAAAATTTTTCTGTAAATATCATTAACTTTATACACCGGAGCCGGTACCGGACCAATCACCTGCGTCTGCGCGCCGAAGTTTTTTCGCACGGAAGCCGCGACTGCGTCCATGATCTGCGCCATGGTTGCCTCATCTTCTCCTGCTATCTGCAGGCTCAGCATATGGCACGCCGGCGGATAATGCATGAGCTTCCGGTAACCCATCTCCTGACGGTAAAACGCGGCGTAATCCTGCGCCGCTGCCGCCTGAATGCTGTAGTGCTCTGGCATGTAGGTCTGAATCAGCGCGGTTCCCGGCTTTCTTCCCCGTCCCGCGCGCCCTGCCGCCTGCACCAGAAGCGCAAACGTCCGCTCCGCCGCCGCGTAATCCGGCGCGTAAAGGGAAACATCCGCTGCCAGAACGCCAACCAGCGTCACGCCCGGAAAATCGTGACCCTTCACGATCATCTGAGTGCCAATGAGAATGTCTGCCTTTCCTTTCGCGAAAGCAGACAGAATCCGCTCATGGCCGCCTTTCTTCGATGTGGTGTCCAGGTCCATGCGAAGCAGCTTCGCCTCCGGGAACATCTCCGCCGCCATCTCCTCGATTTTCTGGGTTCCAATGCCAAACCCGGCCAGATACGGCGACCCGCAGTTTGGGCATTTCTTTGGCACAGGAATCTGATAACCGCAGTAGTGGCACACGAGTCCCTGTTTTTTATGGAATGTCAGCGAGACGTCGCAGTGCGGACATTTTACCGCTTCCCCGCAGCTTCTGCAGGACACAAAGCTGGAATAGCCGCGCCGGTTGATAAACAGCATAACCTGCTCTTTTTTTTCCAGCCGGTCCCGGATGAGTTCCTGAAGCCGCTGGCTGAAAATGGAGCGGTTTCCGGTTTCCATTTCTTTCCGCAGATCCACAACCTCCACCGAGGCCATCTCACTCCCGGCTTTCGCGCGCTTTGTGAGCGTGAACAGGCGGGAGATCCCGGCTTCTGCCTTCGCGTAGGCCTCCACCGACGGCGTGGCAGATCCCATGACCAAAGCCGCGCCGCTTAACTCTGCCAGTTTTTCCGCCACCTCTCTCGCGTGGTAGCGCGGTGTCACCTCACTTTTGTATGCCCCCTCCTGTTCCTCATCAATGATAATGAGGCCCAGGTCCTGGAACGGCGTAAACAGCGCAGAGCGCGCGCCGATCATAATGCTCGTCTCGCCCTTTCTGGCCCGCTCAAACTGATCGCATTTTTCTCCGGCAGAGAGCCTGGAATGCATGACACAGATGCGCTCTCCGAAGCGGCTGTAAAAACGGCTCACCGTCTGGTAGGTCAGGGCAATCTCCGGGATGAGGACGATCACCTGTTTTCCCTGCTGCAGTACATGGTCAATCAGAGCCATGTACACTTCGGTTTTGCCGCTTCCTGTGACACCGTGGATGAGGCAGGGCGTCCGGTCTCCGGCATCGTAGGATGCGGAAAACGCGTCTGCAATGGACTGCTGTTCCTCGTTCAGGTGAACCGGGGCAGAGTATGCCACAGCCGTGCTTTCCGGCTGTGCAGCGCCGTTTTTTTCGCCTGACCAGGGTCCGCCCACCGACATTCCCGTTACCGTCTCCACAATCTTTTTGTTCCGCGCCCTTACCCTTTTCTTCACCGGAAGCACCGTCTTGAGTGCCTGGTTCATGGTGGAACCATACTGCTCCTTCATCCACCACGCAAGCTCAATCAGTCTGGTGTCCGCGGTAATGCTCTTTTCCGCGACGCCCAGAATATCCTTGATCTTCTCTTTATCATAATCCGGCCGGTCGGTAATCTCCACGACATAGCCGGTCCGTGTTCTGTTTCCTGAACCAAAAGGGACGCAGACCTGCACCCCTGCCCGGATCTGCGGCAAAAGCTCCGCCGGGATCCGGTACTGGAATACGCGGTCTACGTCTTCATGGGAAATATCTATGATGATGCTGGCATACTGTTCTGCCATATCTGCTCCTGTCTTTCCTGTTTCTGTGGATTGCCGTTCACACACTGCGCAACCCAGGCCATTTTTTGCTTATGAGAGCAGCTTTTTCGCCACTTCTCCGAGGCGCATGCTGTTGGAACCCTTTAAGAGCACACAGTCGCCCGCTTTCAGCTCTGCTTTTACGGCATCGCCAAGCGCCTCACGCGCATCGGCGTCAAAGTGAATATATTCCGCCTTCATGCCGGCATCCTTTGCGCCCTGCGCGATGTTTTCTGCCAGCTCGCCGTATGTATACAGGATATCCACCGGATGATCCTTCATCCAGCTTCCCACCTCGTAATGGAACTTCGGGGAATCCGGTCCAAGCTCCTTCATATCGGCAAGAACTGCAATGCGGCGGCCTTTTGCCTTTGCCTCCAGAACCTCAAGTCCTGCCTTCATGGAAACCGGGCTTGCGTTGTAGGTGTCATCAATGACGGTCACACCGTCTTTTTCGGCGATCTGCTGGCGGTTTTTAAAGCCCGTGAATGCGGAGAGCGTCCTCACCGCATCCGCAAGCGGCACACCGCTCGCGTCAGCCACAGCAAGGGCTACCATGGCATTGAGCACGTTGTGGCGTCCCATAATGCTTAAGCGTACCGGATACTTCGCTCCGCGGCAGTTTGCGGTAAACACTGGATAACCATCCTCAATGCGGACCTCTTCCGCGCGGTATTCTGAATTTTCTCCGGTTCCATAATATACCGTGCTGCATCCGGCTTTGGCTTTCGTATTCTTTAAGAGCGCGTCATCTCCATTTAAGAAGAGAATGCCGCCGTCTTTTAAGCCGTCCTGAATCGTGAGCTTTTCGTGATAGATGTTCTCCTGGCTTCCCAGCTGCTCAATGTGGGTAATGCCGACATTCGTGATGACTGCCATATCCACCTGGGCAATCTTCGCGATGACCGTCAGCTCGCCCGGCATGCTCATGCCAAGCTCCAGAACACCGATCTCATCCGCAGAGGTGATCTCGGATAAGGTGATTGGCACGCCAACCTGGCTGTTGGAGTTGCCTGGTGTCTTATACACCTGGAATTTTGCGGAAAGCGCTGCCGCCACCATCTCACGGGTAGTCGTCTTTCCGACGCTTCCGGTAATGCCGACCAGCGGCAGGCTTAAGCGGCTGCGGTAATAGCGACCGATTTCCTGGAGCGCCTTTTTGGTGTCTGCGACGCGGATCCAGGCATGCTCCCCATCCTCTGCTGTCTCATGCTCGGAAGTCAGCACAGCCACTGCGCCAGCGCCAAATGCCTGCTCGATAAAGCGGTGCGCGTCCACCTTTTCCCCGATGAGCGGCACGAACAGGTCATTGCCTTTCATTGTTCTTGAATCAATGCTCAGATGCTCAATCTTCTGATCTTCATTTCCGCATAAAAGCTGGCCGCCGGTAGCAGCCACAATCTCTTTTACCGTTATATTTTCCATTTCCGGTTCTCTTTTCTACTTTTTGTTTCAAATGCGTGCAGGCTCTGTTTCGCATTTCTGCTTTTCACAGCCTGCCGCATATCTTTTTCCTTACAGATTCTTCACAACTTCTTCCACAACCGCGCGGTCCAGGAACGGATAGCGCACGCCGTTGATCTCCTGGTAATCCTCATGGCCTTTGCCGATAATGGCGATCATATCGCCCTGCTGTGCATGGGTAATGCTGTAAGCGATGGCCTCCCTGCGGTCCGGGATCTCAATGAACTTTCCTCCGGTCTTCTCAATGCTGCCGCGGATGTCTGCGATGATATCCTCCACCTTCTCAAAGCGGGAGTTATCTGCCGTGATGATGGACAGGTCTGCCATGCGGCCACCAATCTCACCCATGGAGTAACGGCGGTCTTTGGAGCGGTTTCCGCCGCAGCCAAACACAACGACCAGGCGCTTCGGATGGTACTCGCGCAGTGTTTCCAGAAGGCTCTCCATGCTGACCGCATTGTGCGCGTAGTCCACGATCACGCAGCATTTCTCAGACGTATAGACAATCTCCATGCGGCCGTTGATCTTTAAGTGCTCCAGCGCATGCTGCAGCTTATCTGCCGGTACACCGACCCACAGGGTTACCGCTGCGGCTGCCAGCGCATTGTATACATTAAACTTACCCGGGATGCTGACACGAACCGGAATCTGATGCTCACCCTTAATATCAAACTCCACACCGACAAAATCCGGCTCAGACACATAGTGGATATTCTCCGCCTGGAATCCTGCGCCCTCCTGTAAGCCGAATCCGGTCCACGGGCACGGGATGTCCTTCACGATTTCCTCGATGTGCTCATCGTCTACATTGATGAGGGCACGGTCACACTGATGGAACAGCTGTTTCTTGTAGTATAAATACTCTGCGAAATCCGCATGCTCATCTTTTCCGATGTGGTCCGGAGAAATGTTCGTAAACAGCCCGTAGTTGAAGTGGATGCCTGCCACACGATACATCTTCATCGCCTGGGAGGAAACCTCCATCACACAGCACTCACAGCCGTCCTCCACCATCTTCGCGAAATAGCGGTGCAGATCGTAGGACTCCGGTGTGGTGTTTACGGTCGGGAAATGCTCCTCGCCAATGTAAACGCCATTTGTTCCGATCATGCCGGTCTTTTTGCCGGCAGTCTCCAGAATGGTCTTAATCATATGGGTCGTGGTGGTTTTTCCCTTGGTTCCGGTCACGCCGATCATGGTCAGCTTTCTGGAAGGATAGCCAAAACGCGCTGCCGATAAAAGTGCCAGCGCCTCTCTTCCGTTCTCCGTCTCCACCACGGTCACATCGGCCGGAGCCTCCACCGGATGCTCCGTCACAAGCACGCGAACGCCTGCCTCGGTTACCTGCGGAATAAAATCGTGGGAATCGATCTTGGTTCCTTTCATGCAGACGAACACTGCGCCAGGAGCTGCCTTTCTGGAGTCATATACGACTTCGTTTACCTCCACATTCAGGCTTCCCTGCACCAGTTTGTAGGAAAGTCCCTCTAACCAGTCTTTTATCGTCATACTTTTTGTCTGTCCTTTCTCAGTTTCTGTCCTGTGCGCTCACCATTCTCGTAACTGTTCAGTACCATCACAGTTACGAGCAAAAATCCATTAAAAATTGTCTTCGGCAATGGGATTTTTGCCTACAAGCCCATGTTTTCGTACGGTCAGCGCAGTGAATGCGCAGACCTGCTGAACAGTTACCCATTTTCTTTTTTGGCGAGCACACCTGCATCGGGGGCCGGCACGTCGCCGGTCCGGCCCCTCTCCCACAGTTTTTGTTTTGCTTAGAATAATCCGGTGATCACGCCGTTCTCATCCACATCGATGCCGTCTGCTGCCGGTTTCTTCGGCAGTCCCGGCATGGTCATGATCGCGCCAGTCAGAACTACCACGAAGCCTGCGCCTGCGGATACATAGGCGTCACGCACATTGATGGTAAATCCGGTCGGGCGTCCCAGCTTTTTCTGGTCATCCGACAGAGAGTACTGGGTCTTTGCCATGCAGACCGGAAGATTGCCAAAGCCCATCTCCTCGATGTGCGCCAGCGCTTTGGATGCTGCCGGAGCATAGGAAACGCCGTCTGCGCCGTAGATCTCGGTTGCGATGGTCTTTACCTTGTCTTTTAAGCTCATCTCGTCCGGATACAGGGCATGATAATGGCTCTCCTTGTTTTCCAGGGTGTCCAGAACCTTCTTTGCCAGAGCCTCACCGCCCTCGCCGCCTTTTGCCCATACCTCAGACAGGGCAAACTCACAGCCGCGCTCCTCGCAGAAGTCACGGATGAACGCGTACTCTGCCTCAGTATCGGTCACGAAAGAGTTTAAGGTAACAACAACCGGAACACCGAATTTCTGCAGATTCTCGATGTGCTTCTCCAGGTTTACGATGCCTTTTTTCAGCGCATCCAGATTCTCCTCGGAAAGTTCGGTCTTCGGAACGCCGCCGTTGTACTTTAACGCGCGCACGGTTGCGACCAGAACCACTGCATCCGGCTTTAAATCTGCCTTGCGGCACTTGATATCCAGGAATTTCTCTGCGCCCAGGTCTGCGCCGAAACCAGCCTCGGTTACCACGATATCAGCCAGCTTTAAGGCTGTCTTGGTAGCGCGCACACTGTTGCAGCCATGCGCAATGTTCGCGAACGGGCCGCCGTGTACCAGCGCGCCGGTGTGCTCCAGGGTCTGGATGAGGTTCGGCTTGATGGCATCTTTTAAGAGTGCTGCCATTGCGCCGACTGCGTTTAACTGTGCTGCGGTAACCGGCTCTCCGGCATAATTATATGCAACAATAATCTTGCCAAGACGCTCTTTTAAGTCCTTCATGTCGTTTGCAAGGCACAGGATCGCCATGATCTCAGAAGCCACGGTGATGACAAAGTGATCCTCTCGCACCACGCCGTCTGCCTTCGCGCCAAGTCCGACAACAACATTTCTCAGCACGCGGTCATTCATGTCCAGGCAGCGTTTCCAGAGGATCTGTCTGGTATCGATCTGAAGCGCGTTGCCCTGCTGAATGTGGTTGTCCAACAGCGCTGCCAGCAGGTTATTGGCCGATGTGATGGCATGGAAATCGCCGGTGAAGTGAAGGTTTAAATCCTCCATCGGAACGACCTGCGCAAATCCGCCGCCAGCTGCTCCACCCTTAATGCCGAAGCACGGTCCAAGAGACGGCTCACGCAGCGCGATCATGGTCTTTTTGCCAAGTCTCGTGAGAGCATCTGCCAGGCCGATGCTGGTGGTGGTTTTTCCCTCGCCTGCCGGAGTCGGGTTGATGGCAGTTACTAAAACCAGTTTTCCATCCGGGCGGTCCTTGACCTGCTGCCACAGCTCATCCGTGATCTTTGCTTTGTACTTGCCGTACAGTTCCAGATCATCCTCTGTGATTCCGTAGCTCTCCGCAACCTCTTTGATTGGAAGCTTTACCGCCTCCTGCGCGATTTCGATATCTGTTTTCATTCCAGTATCCTCCCTTTCTTTTGTGGTATGTACTCCCGGAATCCGGGAGCACATCTGTTACTGTCTGACCCGTAACCTCAATCTTTTGTTATAGGATCTGCTCGAACTCTTCCATGGTCATAAGGACCTTGCGCGGCTTCGTTCCCTCTTCCTCGCCGACCACGCCCGCCTCCGCGAGCTGGTCCATGATCCTTGCGGCACGGTTGAATCCGATCTTAAACATACGCTGCAGCATGCCGATCGATGCCTTTTCTTTTTCTATGATGAAACGGCCGGCCTGCTCGAAATACTCGTCCCTGCTGTTGGACGGTCCGGAGGCCTGGGCTGCTGGAGCCTGGTTCATGCTGTTTTCCACATCCACACTGTACTGAGCTGTGAGTCCCTGTTCGGTGAGGAAGTCCACCACCTGCTGCACTTCGCCATCGGACACAAAGGCACCCTGCACACGCTGCGGTTTCGGGAAGCCGGCCGGATAAAAGAGCATATCGCCTTTTCCAAGCAGCTTCTCCGCGCCGTTCATGTCGATGATGGTACGGGAATCCACACCCGAGGAAACAGAAAACGCGATACGGGACGGCACATTCGCCTTGATGAGACCCGTAATGACGTTGACGGACGGTCTCTGGGTTGCGATAACCAGATGAATGCCTGCCGCACGCGCAAGCTGCGCCAGACGGCAGATCGCATCCTCCACCTCACCCGGAGCCACCATCATCAGATCCGCAAGCTCATCGACGATAATGACGATCTGCGGCATCTTCTTCGGCTTGTTCTCATCCTCGATATCCTGTATGCTTTCGATCTTCGCGTTGTAACCTTTTAAGTCACGCACGCCGTATTTGGCAAATTTCTTATAACGGTCTGTCATCTCCGCCACTGCCCAGTTCAGCGCGCCGGATGCCTTCTTCGGATCCGTCACGACCGGAATCAGCAGATGCGGAATGCCATTGTAGACACTCAGCTCCACCACCTTCGGGTCCACCATGATCAGCTTGACATCTTCCGGATCTGCCTTGTAGATGATGCTCATGATGATGGTGTTGATGCAGACAGATTTACCGGAACCGGTCGCGCCTGCGATCAGAAGATGCGGCATCTTCGCGATATCCGTCACAACCACCTGGCCGCCAATGTCTTTTCCGACCGCGAACGCCAGTCTGGAAGGATGCTTCTGGAACGCATCGGATTCCAGAAGATCGCGTAAAAATACGGATGTCTTCTCCTTGTTCGGCACCTCAATGCCCACGGCGGATTTGCCCGGAATCGGTGCCTCAATGCGGATGTCTTCCGCTGCCAGGCTCAACTTGATATCGTCTGCCAGGCTTACGATCTTGCTGACCTTAACGCCCTGCTCCGGATGGAGTTCATAGCGGGTGACAGACGGTCCGCAGCTAATGTTTGTTACCGTAACACCCACGCCGAAGTTGCGCAGCGTCTGCTGCAGCTTGACCGCGGTATCCCGGTATTCCTGCTCGGAATAGCCTCCGGTCGTCCGGCTGCCGCGCTTTAAGAGCGTTAACGGCGGGAAGATGTATTCCTTCTTCGGTTCCTCTTCCTTTTTCTGGATCTGCTGCTCCACACTCGGATCGTTTTCCGCCTGCTCCGCTTCCCTGCGCGCCGCCTCAGCCTGCTTTGTAGATTCCAGTTTTTTGCTGAGCGCCTCGGTATCTGTCTCGATGACCTTGCCTCCGGCAGTCACCACGCGGCGGCTTCCCTCCGGGATCGCAAAGTCGGTGTTCTGATTCGTTTTTACTGTGTATGCAGTATCCGGTTCCGGAAGATACTCCTCCGGGGAAGGCTCCTGCCATGCGGAAGTCTGCGGCTGTATGTAAGGATTCTCCTGCACGGGCTCCTCCCACGGTGCCTCATCCTGAACGGACTGGCTCTGCGCCTCATGTTTCCATGCAGAACTGTCCGCTGCCGATGTGTCGCTCCGTGTTGGCATTTCCGCTACGGATCTGCTCTGACTCTGCATCCGTGCAGATACCGATACCTCTGACTGCATGGCGGCGGCGGTTCTTGCAGCCACAGGTTCGGCCGGGGCACTGCCAGAATGTCCCGGCATTTTCTCAACCCGTCTCGCACCTCCGGTAAAGACTTCGCCCGCCTGCTCGAACTGTCCGAATCCGGATGCTGTCAGCCGTTTCGCCGCAGCCTCCAGATCGTAATCATCATCGGAATCAAACAGGGAAGGTGCCCGGTTTCCAGACTGCTCTGCATAACGGTCCTGTGTTTCTTCCGGTTCTGCGTTCCGATAATCGTCCGGCATGGAAATGCTTCCGGTGAACACACTCGCCTTATCCGGCTCTGCATCGACAAAATCCGGTTCCAGCGCCTCTTCCGGCGTCTTGCGCCTGGTGCGCGCAGTTCCTTTTCCAACGGCACGGTCTACCCGTATGATCTTTCCGCGCAAAACTGCCGGATCTTCGTCCTGCACCCGAGAATCCTCCCGGGTATCTTCCTCCGGATTTTCTGCTCCGTACTCATCTTCACAGTCATCATCGTAAGAATCGTCGTAATCATCCTCATAGCCGTCATCCGGCTCTTCATCCGGATATTCGTCTTCCAGCGGCGTAATATAGGTCGAACTTAAATTCACCCCGCGCACCCGCTGCTCTTCACGAAGCCGTTTCCGCTCTTCCTGGCGCTCAGTATAGATTTCCCTGCGGCGCTCCATATCTTCCTTCGCATGCTGGTACGCCACATCGCTGTGGCGCTTCACCGCCTTCACAAACGAGCGCTCCGTAATGCACACCATGCAGAGGATCATGCCAACTGCCATGATGAGGAACGCACCAATGCTGCCAAGCACGGAACGGATCCCGCCAAACAAAATGCCGCCCGCAAGACCTCCGCCTATACCGGACGATGCAGACAGACGGTAATATTCCAAAATTCCAGTTCCCGCTTCCGGCTGTTTGCCAAAGATCATCTGGGAAAAACCGCAAAGCAGGAAAAACACTGCCACGGACGCAGCGGTTTTTCGCACCGCAACCGGATTTCCACGGTTTGCCTGGTAAAAGCAGGTTCCGACAAACAGAGCCAGCGGCGCGATATATCCAGGCAGGCCAAACAGGCCCAGCTGGAATGATCTTAACAGATCTCCGGCAAAGCCGCACAGATGAAAATTACTTAAAAATAAAAGAACCGCAACGGCAAATGATCCCAGTACAACGACCTCCGCACGGATAAATTCTTCCGGTTCCGGCTGCTGTTCCTGGACTTTTCTCGGTCTGCCAGAGCCTTTTTTGCTGCCTGCGCCCTGTGACCCTCCGCGCGCAGACGTTCTGCCCGAAGCAGTCCGTTCCGTTCTGTCTGAATTTGTTCTGTTTTGTTGTTTCCTTGCTGCCACGAAGCTCAGCCTCCTCTTTCCCAATGCATCTAGTATACAAAAAATCAGCTCGCGTTGTCAATCTTCTTATAGAGATAACGGAGCGCTTCCCGGATTCCGCCGACCTCATCGATCAGCCCGGCTTTTACGGTTTCCTCACCGACAAGCACAGTTCCAAGATCCCGCGTGAGCATCTCCGTGTTCAGCATCAGGCGCTTCACCTGATCGTACGCGATCTTCGCATGGCTGCTCACAAACGTCAGAATGCGGTCCTGGATCATCTCAAAATATTCATACGTCTGAGACGCGCCAATCACTGTGCCGCTCATGCGCACCGGATGCACCATCATGGTTCCGGTCGGCACAATGAACGAATGATCCGTTGATACCGCCAGCGGAACTCCAATCGAATGGCTGCCGCCAAGCACCAGGGAAACCGTCGGCATGGAAAGCGACGCGATCATCTCCGCAATGGCAAGCCCAGCGTCCACATCACCGCCAGATGTATTGAGCAGAACCAAAAGTCCCTCCACACTGTCATCATCCTCCAGTTCCGCCAGTTTGGGCAGGATCTGATCGTATTTCGTGACCTTGGTGTTGCCGGAAAGATTTTCGTGCCCCTCCACCTCACCAATGATGGAGAGCAGATAAATGCGGTGTTTCCCGTCGCTCTCCATGCTGTTCTGGACTTTGTCTGCTGTGTTGGATGCTGCGTTATATTCCTGTGCCATGTAGTGAAACCCTCCTTTAAACAGATATAGACATTTACAAATGTTCCCCATAACTCAGGATATATTCGCAATTTTGTGGTGAATGCGGTATACTAAAAATAAGTATGAAATCCGGAGGAATAAAAAATATGTCAGATTATACCGTAAGCAGAATCTCCCCAACCGATAAACGCGCCGTGCGCCAGATGGACGCCCTTCTGGAAAAAGAAGGCATTGAGCGCGATAAAAACCTCGATTACAGCATCGGTCTGTTCGATGAAAATTATGATCTTGTCGCAACCGGCTCCTGTTTTGCCAACACCCTGCGCTGCATGGCCGTTTCTTCCGAGCACCAGGGCGAAGGACTCATGAACCAGGTCATCTCCCACCTGATCGAATTCCAGTACAGCCGCGGCAACACTAATCTCTTCCTATATACAAAGTGCAATACCGCACGTTTTTTCGGAGACCTGGGCTTTTATGAGATCGCCCGCGTAGACGGAAAAGTCGTTTTCATGGAAAACCGCAGAACCGGTTTTGCAGACTACTTAAAGCGCCTGCAGAGGGAAACCTCCGCTTTCCTGGAGAGCGAAAAAGGACAGGCTCTTTTGGCAAAAAACGAGAAGCTTGCACAGCTCATTGCAAATACCACCGATGCTGCTCCTGCAAACCAGGAACCAGGCGAGACCGCTAAGATCGGCGCTGTCATCATGAACGCGAACCCGTTCACACTGGGACACCGCTACCTCTTAGAACAGGCTGCTGCCGCTGTGGACCTGCTTCATGTATTCGTGGTATCCGAGGACGCTTCCCTGGTTCCATTTTCCGTCCGCAACCAGCTGGTCGCAGAGGGCGCCGCAAATCTCCCGAATGTGATCTGCCACGAAACCGGTCCATACATGATTTCCAACGCCACCTTCCCGTCCTACTTCTTAAAGGACTCCGACACCGTCATCCGCTCTCACGCAAAGCTCGATATCCAGGTCTTCCTGCGCATCGCCCAGGCCCTGTCCGTGACCGACCGCTTTGTAGGCGAAGAACCCTTCAGCCAGGTAACCGGCATCTACAACCAGGTGATGGCAGAAGAACTCGCCGCTGCCGGACTCGGATGCAATATCATCCCGCGTAAAGCCGACGAAGACGGTGCCATCAGTGCCTCCAACGTCCGCTGCCTCATCAAAGACGGAAACTTCGAGGCATTAAAAAAGAAGGTGCCCGAATGCACCTTCCAGTACTTCACCTCCGAGGCCGCAGCGCCGGTCATTCAGAAGATCCGGGCGGCCGCAGAGGTACGGCACTATTAAATAAATTTTACATCAGCGGCGCAAACAGCCGCAGTACCTTTCCCGCAATCTTTTTCGGGATCGGATAATGTCTGCAGTCTTCCAACGTGATCTCCTGGCACTTCTTCAGGGTCTCTTGGAAGTCTGCCTCGGCCTGCTGCACTGCCGGGTTGCGGAACAGATAGACCGCGCACTCAAAGTGCAGATGCAGGCTCCGGTAATCCATGTTGATGGAGCCGACCACGGCCTTGGTGTTGTCGCTCGTGAAAACCTTCGCGTGCACAAATCCAGGCGTGTACTCGTAAATCTTCACGCCCGCCTGCAGAAGTTCCGCATAATACGAACGCGCCAGCAGGTAGGCGTAAATCTTGTCCGGGATATGCGGCATAATGATGATCGTCTCGATCCCGCGCTTTGCCGCGAAGGTCAGTGAAGTGATCATGTCGCTGTCCAGGATCAGATACGGTGTCATCATGTGCACATAATAGCGGGACTCGTTTAAGATATCCATGTATACATGCTGTCCGACCGTCTCATTGTCGAGCGGGCTGTCGCCATAGGGCATCGCGAAACCAGAACGGTTCAGCTCTGCCGGATACTGATAATCCGGTCTGCACAGATACTGAGCATAATCATCTGTCTGACGCTCTGTAATATTCCACATCTGCAGAAACATCATCAGAAAGCCGGTTGCGGCATCTCCCTTTAACATGATGGCCGTATCTTTCCAGTGTCCGAACCGTACTTTCCGGTTGATGTATTCGTCCGCCAGATTCACGCCGCCGGTAAAAGCCGTATGTCCGTCAATGACCGTGATCTTGCGATGGTCACGGTTATTCTGATAGGAAGAAAGCACCGGGCGCACCGGGGAGAACATCTTGCAGCGAATCCCATACTGCTCCAGTTTCTTCGGATAACCGTACGGCATCAGCGTCAGGCTGCACATGCCATCGTACATGAAGCGGACTTCCACGCCAGCCGCCGCCTTTTCTTTCAGAATCTCCAGAATGCTGTCCCACATCTCGCCTTTTTCCACGATGAAATACTCCATGAAAATATAGCGTTCTGCTTTTTTGAGTTCTTCCAACAGGACCGGATACATATCATCGCCAAGCGGAAAATACTGCGCGCTGGTGTTTTCCCAGATCGGATAGCCTCCGTACTCATTCATATAGTAGGCCAGGCGCGCCGTTCCGCGGCTCTCCCGGTACAGGCGCTCCATGACTTCCGGCTTCTGCGCCAGAAGCGGCTGTGTCTCTTTTATGATATCTTTCAGCCTGCGGTCGATGGCCCTGGTGCCCGGCTGTGTCTCCACAAACACATAAAACAACGCGCCAAATACCGGAAATACCAGAACCGGAATGATCCAGGAAAGCTGATAGGACGGATTCTGATTCTTGTTGATGATGTAAATAACAACCACCGCGCTCAGGCCGACGAAGCCGCCATACAGATAAAACACATGCTCCCGCAGCCACTGAAAACTGTAACAAAGGATCACAAACTGGATGATCAGCGCTGTTACAACAAACATGGTACGTCCAAACACCGGGCGCAGGAGACGTCCCCATGTTTTCTTTTTCGGTTTGTGCAGTTCCCATTCTTTCTGAATATCCATTATCCTCGTCTCCTGTCATTCTGATGTTCCAGCATCTTCTGCTGTCCTTCTGTCTTTATTTTCGAATCCGTGTCATGTCATATCGCACATCTTCCTTCACGCAGTGTCAGGCTGCCTCTTACTGCTTCTTTCTGGCCGTCCCCAGATGGATCTTATCACGGCCGACCTGCTCCACCGTGATCACTTCGCCCTCTTTGAGCGGAACATCTTTCGCAATCAGCCTGTCTTTGGAATAATACGGCGTATCGACGGCTTTGCCGTTCACACAGATCTTTGACCAGCTGTTGAACGGGCCGCCAAACACGATCACCTGATCCGTATTATGTACCGTTGTTCTCTGGATGATCGGTGTAACGCCATATTCCATCTGCGTTGCCTGATATGGCGACTCTCCGCCGTATACCTCGTGATCTCCGTAGAGGATGTCATACTGCAGAATCTTCATGGCATCCAGGTATTCCTGGGTGTCTGTATCGTGCTGATCCAGATGGCGCTGATGGAACCGGATCATTGTGCCCTCGTGGATATCCAGCATGTTCAGCACATGGGCCGCAAGCTGGTAAGCCTCCACATCCCGCTTCACAGCCGGAAGATTCAGGTTATTCCATACCACATATTTTGTCTGGAACAGCGTGCCGTTCGCCATCTCCTCCGCGGTCCATTCAAAGCCCGGAAGATGGTCACCATACAGAACCAGAACGGTCGGTTCCATGCGGGTGTTCAGCATATTGATAAGCTGGCCCACAAACTCATCCATCTCATGGATCTGCTCGCAGTAATATTCAAAGGACGGATATTTTCCGTGCCCCTGTACCGAAATCGTGTATACAAAATCACTTCCAATGCTGGAATCCAGCACCTTCTCAATCTCACCGACAAGCACCTTATCCTTGCACCACCCCGTCGGGTTGCGTTCAATGTCATACATGTACTCGATCGGCGTAAACGTATCGAAGCCAAGCTGCGCAAACACCTTATAGCGGTCGTAAAACGTTGCCTCGTTATTGTGGATGGCATGTGCCTTATAGCCAAGATTTTTCATGTCAAATGCCGTACTCTCACAAGCCGTTTTCTGCAAAATGGTCTTGTACGGATACTCACCCGGACCGAAAAAGTCCAGATTCATGGCGCTGATGCACTCAAATTCCGTGTTGGCTGTTCCCGCTCCCACCGATGGAACATTCAGATAACCGGATGGGAAATTTCGTTCCAGGAAATGGAACATCGGGATGGGATCGCCCTCCACCGGATTGTTGAGCCACAGCGTCGGGTCAAAAAATGACTCCAGCTGCAGCATAATGATGTTCGGATAACGCCCTTCTATGGTCTTCGGCGCTTCTGCCTGCGTCTGCTCCTCGCTTTCCAGCTGATCAACCGTTTCCGTATCGTAGCTGTCCGGCTTGTCTATTCCCGTATTTAACAGGGAATTGGCAAAGCAGTAAGCGAACCCGTAATCTTTATAAGCCTGCCCGATATTTCCAAAGTGAAGCGCCACTGCTCCGCTCGCAACAGAAAAATTCAGCGTTCCCCAGATTGCCAGCATGGAAATTGCTGCGACACAGGCAGACTCTGTCAGATTCACCCTCTGCGGATCCACCGGAGCCTTTTTCCAGAGAACGGCACAGAAAATAACCGCAAGCACCGCCGCCGCTGCCATAATTACAATCTGCCACCAGGACAGATACGTTGTGAGAAGCGTTGCCGCATACTTGACCAGACGCAGGTCCTCCGCTGTAAACGGCGTAGTACGGAACACCAGAAGTACGCTGTTTGCAATGGCCGCCGTCATCCCAAGCACGAATAAGACAACCGCAAGGAACACCTTCCGTCTTGTAAAAAATACCAGAAGAAACGGTGTCAGAAGCAACAGAGTGTCCAGAACAAAAACCAACGGCGCATGAAACGCAAACGCAGCTGCTCCTGTCAGTGATTTCCGATTCAATATTTCTGTCAGCGCATTCAGTAAAAATGCCGTTCCCAGTAAAATTCCCAGTATCTTCCACAGCCGTCTCATCGTGTTGCCTTTTGTCCTTTCATTTTCCTTTTTGTCGTTTGTATGTTTTCCCACTCTGTTTTCTTTTTACTTTTCGAAAAACAGAACCGTGTATTTGTGCTTCTCACATTTTAACACACTCTTCCAAAAATCTATATAGTATTTTTTTATAAAGGCACTATCGTCAGCTTGAATTTTTCCATACTTTCTCCTATAATAGAACCCATGTGGTTTTTTGCCCCTCTGCATAAACACTGCATAAATCCTATAAATTTAACAAAGAAAAAGTGAGGATCTATTATGACTGATACTCTGGTACAGGGACTTGCTTCGCTTCTGGGCGGCAAAGTTTCCGGCGAAACCATTATTTTCATCATCTCCATGATTCCGATCCTGGAGCTGCGCGGCGGCCTTCTGGCTGCATCTCCGGCACTCTTAAACGTTCCGATCCTGCGGGCAATTCCGATCTGTGTCATTGGGAACCTGCTTCCGATCCCATTCATCCTGCTTCTCATTGAGAAAGTTTTGAATGTCATGGAACGCATTCCGGGACTTGGCAAAGTAGCTGTCTGGGTTCGCCAGAAAGCCGACAAAAACAAGGGCCAGATTGAGAAATTCGGATTCTGGGGTCTGGTTCTCTTCGTAGGAATCCCACTCCCAGGCACCGGCGCCTGGACCGGCTCCCTCGTTGCCGCACTGCTCCACATGAAATTTGGAAAAGCAATTGGCGCAATCCTTTGCGGAATCGTCATGGCAACCGTGATCATGTCCCTCTTATCCTATGGGTTACTTGGTGCACTTTTCGCCTAACATTAGTAAGAAATACAACTAATTTTTGTTTTTCTAAAGCGAAACAGTTGCTGGAAAGTGACAGCCGCCAAATGGCTTCCGGTACTTTCTGCATATTAAGTTGTACGCATCTTGAACACACGAGTCCGAATGTGACGGATGAAGTCCGGCACAGGCGAACCCGTGTAAGTGAAAGCAAGCGAACAACGATATGCGAAAGTGCCGGAAGCCATTTGGCGGCTGTCACTTTCTGTGTTTATTGCTACAAAAAAGCTCCCAAACCTGCTTTCGCAGGCTGGGAGCTTTTTTTACGCTACAGCACAAGTCATTCCATCCGGAACTGACCCGTTCACGCCCGCTCCGGCGAACCGGGGACGGTCACAAACGATTTATATTGATTTCTTCACGAACGATTACTCGTTGTCGTTACCGTACAGCTTAACCAGCTTGGTCAGGTACTCGTAACGCTCCTTAGCCTCTGCCTCGTTTCTAGCGAACAGGGTAG
>CAKRRJ010000009.1 GCA_934394615.1 uncultured Lachnospiraceae bacterium | reverse complement strand
AGTCTTTGGTTTGCATCAAAGTCTGGACACGGACAGTTCAATGTAAACATACTATTGCATTCTACCTAATCCGGCACGAAATGTCAATACATAAATTGCCTGTTTTTGCGAAAAAATAAGGAAAATCATGTGTAGAAAGGTTACTGTACGCGGGTAGGCATTTTCTGAACTGAAAATGCCGTATGATGCAGTGGTGGCAGCAGATTTTGCCGATTTGGAATGCGAAGCATCGGCAAAATCCGTTGCTGTTTGCGCAACGCGTGAACAGCAACGTAAAAAATACGTCCGGCAGCCCAGAAGGGGATCACCGGAATCGGAAAGAGGGAATGGAAAATGGAATCAGGAAAAAAAAGAACAGAATTACGAGGGGTGGAGACATATCCGCGTTTTGAAGTCCGCACGGACCTGGCGGTGGAGGAGCAGGAGCGTTTTCCGGGAGATGGAGGGGAGGTGTCCGGGGTGTCGCTGCGCAAATGGCGGGAGAACTGTTCGGATATTCGCATGACCGAGGTGAAAATCTTAAATGAGCGAGGAGCGAAGAGCATGGGAAAACCGGTCGGAACCTATCTGACGCTTGAGGCTGACGCGCTCGCAAAAAAGGATGAGAGTTACCATGAGGAGGTATCAGAGAAGCTGGCCGACGCGCTGCGCGGGCTGATCCGCCAGATGAGCGGGAAAAAGGAACAGGATGTGAAGATCCTGGCAGTCGGACTTGGAAACTACAATGTTACGCCGGATGCGCTGGGACCGAAGGTCATCGGTCATCTGCAGGTGACACGGCATCTGAATGAGGAGTATGGGGCAGAGTTCTGTAAAGAACGCGGGCTTCCGGTCTTAAGCGGCATTGTACCGGGGGTGATGGCCCAGACCGGCATGGAGACAGCGGAGATCCTGAGCGGAATTGTGCGTGAGACAAAGCCGGATCTTCTGATCGCGGTGGATGCGCTTGCTGCCCGCAGCATCCGGCGTTTGGGAACGACCATTCAGCTCACCGATACGGGGATTCATCCGGGCTCCGGAGTCGGAAACCACCGGCACAGCCTGACGAAGGAAAGCCTGGGAGTCCCGGTTCTGGCAGTGGGGGTGCCGACGGTCGTGAGCGCGGCGGCTATTGTGTACGATACCGTGGACACCATGACACAGACATTAAAAAAGAGCCGGGCAACGGCAGGGCTTGCCCGCTATATGGAAGATCTGGAGCCGGAAGAGCAGTATCTTCTGATCCGGGAACTTCTGACACCGGAATTCGGAAATCTCTATGTGACACCGCCGGATATCGATGAGACGATCGGAATTTTAAGCTTTACGATATCGGAGGGGATTCATGGTGCCATCTTTCCGCAAAAAAAGCCGGGAATAGATATAAAAGAATAATTGTAAACTATAAAAATAAATAAAGTTGACAATTGAAGGCGGCATTGTTATACTGGGGACGTTTGCAGAAATCTGGCAGACAGGAACCATGAAAATAAACGGAGGAACACGGCAATGAGACAGAAACGCCTGATGAACCTGGAGCGGGAATTGTCCGGCCTTGCGGGATACGAAGGCTGGATGATCGGAAAGTGCCGGTTTTTCTTTGGAGCGGAAATGGAACAGGCTGCAGTGCCGGGAGAGGCGGATGCGCGGGAGAAGAGCGCAAAGCTTAGGGTACTGCGGTCGGGTAGCCGCCTTGCGGAGGTGGAGATCCTGCGGCCGGCCGCAAATGACCGGCTTCTGGTAACGCTCATAGATCCGGTGCGTGAAACCGAAGCTAACGTGCGGCATGGCAGAATGGCAGAAAGTCCGCCGGACATAAAAGAAAAGCAGGAAAATGAGCCTGGTAGATGGTTTGTGGCGGAGCGGGCAGACGTGGATGCTTATCTGGAAGCTTCCGGGGATAACAATCCCATCCATCAGGACGCGCATGCGGTAGTGCCGGGATTTTTTATGGTAAACCGGATCGCGCGGGACTGCGGAGACTGCCGTGAGATTGCAGTGCGGTTTTATCATCCCCTGTATATAGGGGAAGCTGCAAGGCTTACAGTGGACAGAAGCGGAGAGAAGAAAAGCGCGGAACTTTTTACAGAGCAGGAGAAGATTCTTCAGATGATCTTTATTTAGGAGGAAAGAAGTATGAGTACAATGACGAAAACAGCGAAGAAAGAAACCATATGGACAACATTCGGGATTACGACCATGGCACTTATGACGACCATGCTGATCGTCTCCACCTACATAAAAATTCCGCTCCCATTTACTTCCGCGAGCATTACCGCGCAGACACTGGTGGTGAATCTGATCGGCATGCTGTTTGCACCGCTTCAGATTGTTGCCATTATGGCAAGCTGGATCCTTTTGAGCGTGATGGGAATTGGCGGATCTCTTGGCAAGCTGCTTGGACCGGCCGGCGGATACCGTTATGGAAACGCAGTGGCAGCGATTCTCATTGCCCTGTTCTGCCGCAAGGTTAAGAATTTAAAGGCACAGACTGCCTTTCTGATCTTTGTCGGAATTCCGGTCATTTACCTGTTTGGCGCAGTGCAGATGAAGATTGTGACAAATCAGCCGTGGCCGGCCATCATGGTGCAGGCGGTTCTGCCGTTTATTCCGCTGGATGTGGTAAAGTGCTTCGTGGCAGCAGGCCTGGCGAAGATCCTGCGCCGTGTTGTGCCTCAGTTTTAAAGGAGTGACAGAATGGAAAAGGTATGGATCCTTGGAGGTCTGCGCAGCTTTATCGGTGTGAAAGACCGGATGTACCGGAATGTGCCTGCGGAGGTCCTGGGTGCGGAAGTGCTCAGGGCAGTCATTGAAAAATACCAGCTTGCGGAGCACGACATTGGTTGTATCATTGGAGGAAACGCGGTCGGCGGAGGCGGAAATATGACCCGCCTGGCGGCATTGACAGCGGGGATTGATGAGGCAGTTCCGGCTGTGACGCTGGATCTGCAGTGTGGTTCCGCCCTTGAGGCGGTCACACAGGCAGCGGCGAAGATCGAGAGCGGACTGGCAGATCTGGTGCTTGCCGGAGGGATGGAGAGCGCGTCCACCCAGCCGTACCGGATGTGGAACCCGAATCATCCGCAGTACGAAAAAGACAAGGCTTACACGGTCGCGCAGTTCATCCCTGGAAAGCAGGGCGAACAGGTCATGCTGGAGGGCGCGGAGCGGACCGCAATTCAGGAACGGGTAGAAAAACAGGAAATGGACCGCTGGGTGCTGGAGAGCCACCGCCGGGCCGCAAAAGCTGCGCAGGATGGCGTGTTATCGGACATCCAGGTTTCGGTGGCAGGAAGCTGGAAGGATGAGGGCATCCGCCCGTCCATGAGCCAGAAGCTCATCGACCGTCTCCCATATCTTCTGCCGGGCGGTTCCGTGATCAATGCGGCCAATGCCTGTCTGATGCACGACGGCGCGGCATTTGTGGTGCTCTGCTCGGAGCAGTATGGAATAAGCCACGGACTGAAGCCGGAGGCGGTGTTCTGCTATGGGACGGCCGCGGGCGGTGATCCGTTCATGAGTCCGAAAACGGCGGTGCTGGCGGCAGAGAAACTTTTACAGAAGACCGGGCTTTCGCCGGATGCGATCGATGCTTTTGAGGTGAACGAAGCGTTTGCGGTGATTGATGTGCTGTTTGAGTGGGCTTTCCCGGGGACCTGGGAGCGCTATAACCGCTTTGGCGGCGCCCTTGCTTACGGACATCCCTACGGGGTATCCGGTGCCATGCTTTTGCTGCACCTGTTAAAATCTCTGGAGCAGAGTGACGGCCGTTATGGCATCTGTTCCGTGGCGGCAGCAGGCGGGATCGGAACGGCAGTTCTGGTGGAACGGAGAGGAAAATGTTGACAAACTATCTGAAAATGATTCAGTCTGTGGAGCGGGACCGGGAGGCCCTGCTCTTTTCTGACCATGTTTATACCTATGGGGCGCTGGCGGACCTTGCTCTGGAAAAACAAAAGCAGCTCCGTTTGCAGGATGGAAAACAGAAGCTTGTGGTGATCCGGGAATCCTCCATCCTGGAACAGCTGGTGGCTTTTCTGGCGTGCCAGGGAACCGGGGCAGTGCCGTTGATTGTTCCGGCGGACACGGAAGTACCGGATGCTTTTTTTGAGATAAAAATCCCGGAAGGCGCCTGCATGGCGGTGATGACATCCGGCACGACCGGGAGCGGAACACTGTTATTCCGCACGTTTGAGAGCTGGTACGGATATTTTGAAACCCAGAACCGGATCTTTGGCATCTGCGAGGAAAGCCGGCTTTTTGCTCAGGGAAGCCTGGCATTTACCGGCAATCTGAACCTGTATCTGGCGCAGCTTTCGGCGGGGGCCGCGGTGATCGCGTGCGATGTGTTTGACCCGCGCGTCTGGAAACGCCAGCTGGAAGCGTGCCGGGCAGATGGAATCTATCTGATTCCGGCAAAGCTGCGTGCGTTAAAGCAGGTGTATGAGCGGGAACACGAGACAGAAAGCCGGGTGAACCGGCAAATAAAGGTGATCTTAAGCGGCTCCCAGAGCTTTGGCGGCACCGAGGCGCAGGCAGTCCAGCAGGTATTTCCGGAGGCAGACCTGATCCTGTATTATGGCGCCAGTGAGCTGAGCTATGTGAGTTATGTGCATGGCCGTGATATGGGGGAAGATAAGACCCTGATCGGCAAACATTTCCCGGGCGTTGCAATCTGCCTGAAAGAGGGCGAGATCCATGTGACAACACCCTGCGGTGTGATCGGAACCGGACCGGACGCGTTTGCTGGGGACTATGGCCACTGGGACGAACATGGCAATCTTTACTTTGACGGCCGCAGGGATGACATCTGCAATATTAATGGAAGAAAGGTGTCTGCGGTGCGGGTGGAGAATGCGCTGCTGGATGTGCCTGGCGTGAGGGAGGCAGCCGTGAAAGCAGCTTCCAGAGGCGGCCATGATATGCTGATGGCATGGGTTGTTCTGGAAGTGTCAGCAGCCGCAGCAGAGACAGCAGCAGAACGGCAGGTGCAGGAACAGGAAATGAAGCGAACCCTGCGTGCCCATCTGGCGGGGAAGCTCTCTGCCAGTGAGATCCCGCAGGGAATCACATTTCTGGAGGCGTTGCCGAAAAATGACAGCGGGAAAGTCCGGAAACGCGATCTGAGATAGAAATACAAAAAAATACAGCATATTGGTAACTTGTAATGCCGCGGATTCTATGTTATATTGGTATCCGTGGCATTTTGCCAATTTACGAGAGAAAAGAGAGAAAAATGTTACAGTATCTGATCGTATGCCCGCTGGTATTCTTGGCGGGATTTGTTGACTCCATAGCAGGAGGCGGCGGCCTGATTTCGCTTCCGGCGTATATCATCGCCGGGGTTCCGGCACATTTCGCTCTGGGAACCAATAAACTGTCATCGACGTTTGGAACCAGTATTTCCACCTGGCGCTATTTAAAAAACGGATATCTGCGTGGAAAATGTCTGATCCGCACAGCTGTGTGTGCCTGTGTGGCATCCCTGATCGGTTCTTACATCGGTTCCAGCCTGTCGCTTCTGGTGAGCGACACAGTCATCAAACACATGATGATGATCGTGCTTCCGATCGTGGCATTTTATGTGCTGCGGAATAAGAATATGGGTGGGGAAACGCAGCAGAAACCGCTGTCAGACCGTGCGCTGCTTCTGGTCACTGTGCTGGCTGCGCTTGTCATTGGCATGTACGATGGCTTTTACGGACCCGGAACCGGAACTTTTTATCTTCTGGTCCTGACTGGAGCCGCACGCCTGAATGTACGCGAGGCATCTGCCCTGACGAAGGTACTCAATCTGTCTTCCAATGTCATGGCACTGGGAAACTTTCTGTTTAACGGAACTGTTTATTACGGTCTTGGCCTGGCGGCAGCCCTGTTCTGCATTGCAGGAAATTACATTGGCTCCGGCCTGGTAGTGAGCAACGGACAGAAAATCGTCCGCCCGCTGATCCTGGTGGTGCTGGTCATTTTATTTGTGAAGATTTTAATGGGAATCTAATGAGAAAGGCATTCATATAAAGAAGAAAAGGAGATTATCTATGAAGTGGACCAAATTTACGTTAAAGACCACGACCGAGGCTGTAGACCTCATCAGCAGTATGCTGGATGAGATCGGCATCGAGGGTATTGAGATCGAGGACAATGTACCGCTGTCTGACGCAGACACCAAGGGTATGTTTATCGACATTCTTCCGGAGCTTCCGCCGGACGATGGCACCGCAAAGGTAAGTTTCTATGTGGAAGATTTAAGCAACCTCGAGAACATCATCCATCAGGTCAACGCAGGACTCGATGAAATCGCCGAGTTTGTGAATGTCGGTGAGCGCACCTTAAGTGTTTCCGAGACGGAGGATAAGGACTGGATCAACAACTGGAAACAGTATTTCAAGCCGTTTACTGTAGATGACATTCTCATCAAACCAACCTGGGAGACCATCCCGGAGGAGCACAAGGACAAGCTGCTCATTCAGATCGATCCGGGAACCGCATTTGGTACCGGCATGCATGAGACCACCCAGCTCTGCATCCGCCAGCTGCGCAAGTATGTAAACTCCGATTCTGAGATCATCGACGTGGGAACCGGAAGCGGCATCCTTGGCATCGCAGCGTTAAAGCTGGGCGCAAAGAGCGTATTTGGAACCGATCTCGATGAAAACGCCATCGTGGCAGTGGGCGAGAACCTGGAGTCCAACGATATCCCGGCAGACCGCTTCCATGTGGTACAGGGCAATATCATCGATGACAAGGCCATTCAGGATGAGGCAGGTTACGAGTGCTACGACATTGCGGCAGCCAACATTCTGGCACCGGTCATCATTATGCTGCAGGGCGAGATCTGCAGGCACATCAAGCACGGCGGCATGTTCATCACTTCCGGTATCATCAACACCAAGGAGCAGGATGTCAAAGACGCCATGAACGCAAATCCGGAGCTTGAGATCGTGGAAACCACTTACCAGGGCGACTGGGTATCCATCACCGCCCGCAGAAAATAAGGAGCAGAAGCGTGTATCATTTTTTTGTGACGCCGGCGCAGATCGTGGATGGCTATGCCGTGATCACCGGCCAGGACGTGAACCATATCCGCAATGTCCTGCGGATGAAGGCGGGAGAGCAGGTCGGGATCCGCGACGGCATTTCCCGCAGCTATATCTGTGAGCTGGAGACCATTGAGGACGATGAGATCCGCGCGAAGATCCTCACGGAGGACACCAACTTAAGCGAGCTTCCGGCAGAACTGTATTTATTTCAGGGCCTGCCAAAGAGCGACAAGATGGAGCTTATCATTCAGAAGGCAGTGGAGCTTGGCGTGCATGAGGTCATTCCGGTGGCAACCCGCCGCGCGGTGGTAAAGCTCGACCGCAAAAAAGAAGAGTCCAAGTTAAAGCGCTGGAACGCGATTGCCGAGAGCGCGGCAAAGCAGTCCGGCCGCATGATGATCCCGCAGGTGCACAGCGTGCTCACCATGAAGGAGGCTTTTGCCTACGCGAACGGATTCGATGTAAACCTGATCCCGTATGAGCTTGCAGAGGGCATGAGCGAGACGAAAGCCATTCTGGAGCAGGTAAAACCGGGCATGCGTGTCGGCATTTTCATTGGACCGGAAGGCGGATTTGATGTAGAAGAAGTGGAAGCAGCCATGGCAGAGGGAATCCATCCCATTACCCTGGGACGCCGCATTCTGCGGACCGAGACCGCAGGCATGACCATGCTTTCCATTCTGATGTTCCAGTTGGAGAAGTAAGATTTACAGGAGATTATGCAATGGAAGCATATTTTGATAATTCAGCGACCACAAAGGTCCTCGACAGCGTAAAGGACATCGTGGTAAAAACAATGACAGAGGACTACGGCAACGCGGCAGCAAAGCACCGCAAAGGCATGGAGGCAGAGCAGTATATCCGCGATGCCAGAAAGATCATTGCCGATACCTTAAAGGTGCAGGAGAAAGAGATCCTGTTCACCTCCGGCGGCTCCGAGTCCAACAACATGGCGCTCATCGGCACAGCGTGGGCAAACCAGAGAGCCGGAAAGCATATCATCAGCACCTCCATCGAGCACCCGTCTGTATACAATCCGCTGGGTGTGCTGGAGGAGCTTGGTTTTGAAGTTACCATTCTTCCGGTAGACCACGACGGACATATCAGCTTAAAAGACCTGGAAGAAGCCATCCGCCCGGATACCATCCTGGTTTCCACCATGTATGTGAACAACGAGGTAGGTGCTGTGGAGCCGGTAGAAGAGATCTCAAAGGTCATCAAGGCAAAGAATCCGTCCACCCTGTACCATGTGGATGCCATTCAGGCATACGGAAAATATGTGATCCGTCCGAAAAAACAGGGCATTGACCTGCTTTCCGTGAGCGGACATAAGATTCACGGACCGAAGGGCGTTGGTTTCCTTTATATTCGAAGCGGCGTGAAGATCAAACCGCTCATCTACGGCGGCGGCCAGCAGGCGGGCATGCGCTCCGGTACGGAGAATGTTCCGGGCGTAGCCGGACTTGGAGCGGCTGCGAAGGAGATGTACACCGATCATGCTGCAAAGATTCAGAAGCTCATCGAATTAAAGGATTACATGACGGACCGCCTCGGCGAGATTGAGGGAACGGTCATCAACAGCAAAAAGGGAGAAGACAGCGCTCCGCAGATCGTCAGCGTGAGCTTTGAGGGCGTGCGCAGCGAGGTGCTTTTGCACGCGCTGGAGGATAAGGGCGTTTATGTTTCTTCCGGTTCTGCCTGCTCTTCCAACCATCCGGGCATCAGCGGAACCTTAAAGGGAATCGGCGTGGCGCAGAAGCTTCTGGATTCCACGATCCGCATGAGTTTTGGCATGTTTAACACGAAAGAAGAGATCGACTATGCGATCGACGTATTAAAAGAGCTGGTTCCGATGCTTCGCCGGTACCAGAGAGGATAATAAAAAAGAACATAACTGTTCAGTAGGTTTGCGCACTTGCTGCGCTGACCGTATAAAATCATGGGCTGGCAGGCAAAAATCCCATCGACAAAGTCGATTTCGAATGGATTTTTGCTCGTGCCTATGAAGGTACTGAACAGTCAAGAAAGGATAAAAAGGAAATATGGTATACCAGTCATTTTTGATCAAGTACGCAGAGATCGGTACCAAGGGAAAAAACCGTTACCTTTTTGAGGATGCCTTGATCAAACAGATCAAGAACGCGCTCAAAAAAGTAGAGGGTTCCTTCATTGCTTCCAAAGAGTCCGGCCGTATCTATGTGCAGGCACTCAGCGAGTACGATTACGATGAAGTGATCGATGCCTTAAAAAAGGTATTCGGCATTGCCTGGATCTGTCCGATGCTTCAGATCGAGGAAAAAGATTATGAGAACTTAAAGAAGGTTGTTGTGGACTACATCGACCAGGTTTATCCGGACAAGCACTTCACCTTCAAGGTGGATTCCAGACGCGCGGACAAGAACTATCCGGTACGCTCCGAGCAGATGAACTGCGATTTCGGTGAGGTGATCTTAAACGCGTTCCCGGAGACTTCTGTAGACGTGCATCACCCGGATGTACTGGTGCATGTGGAAATCCGTAAGGTCGTGAACATCTACTCCCTGATGATCCCGGGCCCGGGCGGCATGCCGGTGGGAACCAATGGAAAGGCAACCCTGCTGTTATCCGGCGGCATCGACAGCCCGGTAGCAGGCTATATGATCGCAAAGCGCGGCGTAAAGATTGACGCAGTTTACTTCCATGCTCCGCCATACACCAGCGACCGCGCAAAACAGAAGGTTGTGGATCTGGCAAAGCTGGTAGCACGCTACTCCGGCCCGATCCCGCTTCACATCGTAAACTTTACCGATATTCAGCTCTACATTTACGAGCAGTGCCCACATGAGGAACTGACCATCATCATGCGCCGCTATATGATGAAGATTGCAGAAGAGATCGCAAGAAAGAGCGATTCCCTGGCTCTCATCACGGGCGAGAGCATTGGACAGGTGGCATCCCAGACCGTACAGTCCCTGGCTGCTACCAACGAGGTCTGCACCATGCCGGTATTCCGTCCGCTCATCGGCTTTGACAAGCAGGAGATCATCGACATTTCCGAGAAGATCGGAACCTTCGAGACTTCCATTCAGCCGTATGAGGACTGCTGCACCATCTTCGTGGCAAAGCATCCGGTAACAAAGCCGAACTTAAACATCATCCATAAGTCCGAGACCAAGCTGGATGAGAAGATCGACCAGATGGTACAGACCGCGCTGGAGACTGAGGAAGTCATCTGGTGCGATTAAGCAAAAAAATAAGGATACTCCGTTTGGGGTATCCTTATTAAAAATCAAATAAGCAGAATTATTTGATGATGTACGGGGACAGAGTTTCCAGGATCTCATCGATACCAGCCTCAGCGTGGATGTTTAAGTCGATCGGCTTGGACAGGTCCAGGCTGAAGATACCCATGATGGACTTTGCGTCGATGACGTATCTGCCGGATACCAGGTCAAAGTCAACATCGAACTTGGTTAAGTCGTTTACGAAAGACTTTACTTTATCAATAGAATTTAAAGAAATACGAACTGTTTTCATGTGAGAAACCTCCTTAAATGGTTACCTTTTTAATCTTGGCGTATGGATGAAAAATTCTTTCGCCTTATGATAAATTTTACAAACATATCGGGGGAAAGTCAATAGGGAGTTTCGATGAAAACGGGTTAAATATATGTTAGAAAAAATAAGGAGAAATTATATGAGAACGGCAGCATTGCACAATCTGGGCTGCAAAGTCAATTCCTATGAGACGGAAGCGATGCAGCAGCTCCTGGAAGAGGCTGGCTACGAGATCGTGCCCTTCCACGAAAAAGCCGATGTCTACATTATCAATACCTGTTCGGTGACAAACATCGCGGACCGCAAGTCCAGACAGATGCTGCACCGTGCGAAGAAGCAGAACCCGGAGGCGGTCGTTGTTGCGGCGGGCTGTTATGTCCAGGCGGCAGCGGAGGAACTGAAGGCAGATCTTGCGGTAGATGTCATTATCGGAAACAACAAAAAGCAGGATCTGGTACCGATCCTGGAAGAGTATTTTAAGGACAGCACCGACAGTGACCATGTCATTGAGATTGGCCAGACGAACGAGTACGAGCGCCTTTCCATCCATAAGATCGCGGATCACACCCGCGCGTTCTTAAAGGTTCAGGATGGATGCAACCAGTTCTGCAGTTACTGCATCATTCCGTATACCCGCGGACGTGTCCGCAGCCGCAGACCGGAGGAGGTTGTGGCAGAGGTGAAGGAACTGGCGGCAGCAGGCTACCAGGAGGTGGTTCTGACTGGCATCCATTTAAGTTCCTACGGCGTGGATTTTAAAGAAGAGGAGAAAGAAGATCTGCTCACCTTGATTCAGCAGGTGCATGAGGTGGAGGGCATCCGCCGCATCCGCCTGGGTTCCCTGGAGCCGCGCATTATCACCGAAGAATTTGCCCAGGCACTGGCAGACATGCCAAAGTTCTGCCCGCATTTCCACCTGTCCCTGCAGAGTGGCTGCGATGAGACCTTAAAGCGCATGAACCGCCATTACACGACAGAAGAGTACGCGGCAGGCTGCGATATCCTGCGCAGGTATTTCGACAATCCGGCCATCACCACCGATGTGATCGTGGGCTTCCCGGGGGAGACAGAGGAAGAATTTGAGATGACAAAGGCATTTTTGGAGCGGATCGGCTTCTATGAGATGCACATCTTTAAGTATTCCAGACGTGCCGGAACCCGTGCGGACCGCATGCCGGACCAGGTGCCGGAGCAGGTAAAGAGCGCCCGCAGCGAGGTGCTTTTAGCACTGGAAAAACAGATGTCCGAGGCGTATAGAAAAAGCTTCCTCGGAAAGAAAAAGAGCGTGCTGCTGGAAGAGAACATCGAGATCGGCGGCAGGGAATACATGATCGGCCACACCATGGAATATGTAAAAGCAGTGGTTCCTTACGCAGAAAATCTCAAGAATAAAATGGCGGAAGGCGTGCTGAAAGAGGCCATTACCAGCGAGATCCTTGCGCTTGACGAATCCTGGAAAGTAGTATAGAATATAAAAGAATAGTTAAAGGACGTGAAGAACATGGGCGAAATTCATAACACACAGTTTTTTAAAGCAGTACAGGAGAACAAGATGGATGTCAGCCAGGTTTTGGAACAGGTGTACGTGGCGCTGACGGAGAAAGGCTATAACCCGGTAAACCAGATCGTGGGTTATATTATGTCCGGAGATCCGACCTACATTACCAGCCACAAAGGCGCAAGAAGCCTCATCATGAAAGTAGAGCGCGATGAGATTCTGGAAGAACTGATGTCTGTTTACATCGAAGCAAAATTAAAATAGCGGAGACGTGTGCCTGAATAACAAAAGAGAATTGCCAGCCATATCCGTCCGGAGAGGCTGGCTGTTTTGTGTTGCCATGTATGCTGCATGGGTTCCGGCAGCGCGTTTTCCATACATTTAAGGAAGAGAATATGAGAATTTTAGGACTGGACTATGGATCCAAAACAGTGGGGGTGGCAGTCTGCGATCCGCTGGGCATGACGGCCCAGGGCGTGGAAACCATTACCCGGAAAGAAGAAAACAAACTGCGCAAGACCCTTGCCAGGATCGAAGCCCTTGTGGCGGAATATCAGGTTGAAACCATCGTTTTGGGATATCCTAAAAATATGGATGATTCTATCGGCGAACGTGCAAAAAAAACAGAGGAATTTCGCGATATGCTTGTGCGCAGGACCGGACTTCCGGTAGTCCTGTGGGACGAGCGTCTTACAACTATTGAAGCAAATGAGATTCTGATCGAGAGCGGAGTACGCAGAGAAGACCGGAAAAAGGTGATCGACAAGATCGCGGCCACCTTGATCTTACAGTCTTATCTGGGCTCCCTGAAGTAAATGAACAGGAGAGACCGTGATGGAAGAAAAAATTACCCTGCAGACCGATGATGGGGAAAACGTGGATTTTTATGTGCTGGAGGAGACCCGCATCAATGGGATGAACTACCTTCTGGTAACCGATTCCGAGGAAGAGGAAGACGGCGAGTGCTATATTTTAAAGGATGTTTCCAAAGATGAGGACAGCGATGCTGTCTATGAATTTGTAGAGAACGACGACGAGATGGATTATCTGTTCAAGATCTTCACCGAATTAATGGAAGATATGGAAGTAGAACTCCAGAAGTAACAACGGATTTTATGTGAAACGGAACGAACGGATCTGATAAGGAAAATAAATTTGGAGGAAAATATTGAGCATGGAGAATCAGAACAATCAGAATGAAAAACCAGCTAACGGATACTCCCAGGCACCGCAGCAGGAAGAAAAGTCCGTGCTGGCTGAGTTGGCAGAGTTTGTTTCCAGAAAAAAGGAAACAACAGCGAACGTGACAGAAGCAGCACCGGAAGCAAAGAAAGCAGCGCAGGAAGCAGACAGTGCGAAAGAGCAGGCAGCACCTTCTGGTGAGACCGCAGTGGCTGCAGATGCTTCTGAGCATCAGAAACCGGAGTGCCCGGCTGGCAGAAACACCCGCGGCAGAGGACCGAGAAGACCGCGCAATCTCAATCCGAAAAAGGAAGAGGGCGCTGAGGCGGAGAATCAGCCGCGCGAGGAGAGAAAATCGAGAAACACCAGAAAGCCAGCTGTCCGCGCGGAGAAAGCAGAGAACGCGGAGCATCCGGCAAAGACCGAGAAACCGGCCCGCGCGGAAAAGGCAGAGAAACCGGCAAGAGCAGAGCGCCCGGCAAGAAGCGAGAAGCCGGCAAGAGCGCCGAAAGCAAAGAATGTACTGGCAGATGCCAGTTCCAAGCCGAAGGTACGCATTATCCCGTTAGGCGGCCTGGAGCAGATCGGCATGAACATTACCGCGTTTGAGTACGAAGATACCATCGTGGTCGTAGACTGCGGTCTTGCTTTCCCGACCGACGATATGCTGGGTATTGACCTGGTTATCCCGGATGTTACCTATCTGGAGCGGAACATCGACAAGGTAAAAGGCTTCGTCATCACCCACGGTCATGAGGACCATATCGGCGCGCTGCCGTACATCTTACAGAAGATCAATGTTCCGGTATACGGCACCAAACTGACCATTGCCCTCATCGAGAACAAGTTAAAAGAGCATAACTTAATGAAGAGCACCAAGCGCAAAGTGGTAAAACACGGACAGTCCGTAACCTTAGGCTGCTTCCGCGTGGAGTTCATCAAGACCAACCACAGCATCGCGGATTCCGCAGCGCTGGCTCTGTTTACTCCGGCAGGCATTATCGTGCACACCGGTGACTTCAAAGTAGATTACACCCCGGTATTCGGCGATGCCTTCGATCTGGCACGTTTCGCTGAGCTGGGAAGAAAGGGCGTTCTGGCACTGCTCAGTGATAGTACCAACGCGATCCGCAAGGGCTTTACCGCTTCCGAGCGCACCGTAGGAAAGACCTTTGATGCCATCTTTGCGGAGCACAAGAACAACCGAATCATTGTGGCAACTTTCGCCTCCAACGTAGACCGTGTTCAGCAGATCATCTTCACGGCTGAGAAGTACGGACGCAAGGTTGTGGTGGAAGGCCGAAGCATGGTCAATGTCATCGGAACGGCGAACGAGCTTGGATATATTAACATTTCCGACGGAACGCTCATCGAGATCGATCAGTTAAAGAACTATCCGGATGAGCAGACTGTCCTCATTACCACAGGAAGCCAGGGCGAGTCCATGGCGGCTCTGTCACGCATGGCATCCGGCATGCACCGCAAGGTATCCATTAAGCCGAACGATGTTGTCATCATGAGTTCTACCCCGATTCCGGGCAACGAGAAACAGGTGGCAAAAGTCATCAACGAGCTGGCCATGCGCGGGGTAGAGGTTATTACGGAAGATACCCATGTATCCGGCCATGCATGTCAGGAAGAAATCAAACTGATCTACTCCCTGTTGCATCCGAAGTTTGCGCTGCCGGTACACGGCGAGTACCGCCACTTAATGGCAAACCAGTCCATCGCGACAGCTGTGGGCGTGCCGAAGGAGAACGTGCTCATCATGTCATCCGGCGATGTTGTGGAAATCTGCGAGGATTCCTGCAAGGTCGTAGACCATGTACAGCACGGCGGCATCCTGGTAGACGGACTTGGTGTGGGCGATGTCGGAAACATCGTGCTGCGTGACCGTCAGAACCTGGCGCAGAACGGTATCATTATCGTTGTTCTGACCCTGGAGCGTTACAGCAACCAGCTCCTGGCCGGACCGGATATCGTATCCCGCGGCTTTGTTTACGTGAGAGAGTCCGAGGATCTTATGGACGAGGCAAAGCGTGTGGTAGACGACGCTGTTGCAGACTGCCTGAGCCGCCATGTGACCGACTGGGGCAAGTTAAAGAACATGATCCGCGACAGCTTAAGCGACTTTATGTGGAAACGTATGAAGCGGAATCCGATGATTCTGCCGATCATTATGGAGGTTGAGTAGGCCAAAGATGAGCCATATCACCAGAGATATCAACAGGGTGACCGGAACGGTCATCGGAATTTCGGGAAAACTGATCCTGTATGCCCTTGTGATCCTTCTGCTTGCGGAGGGCATCACAAGAGGCTATGCCTTTGGTCATTCCCTGTTTTATGAGAGTTCGGTGGATCCGGCTCCGGGAAGGGATGTTGTCATCACGGTTTCGGAGAACCAGAAGGATTCTGACACGATCCACGAACTGAAAAAAGACGGCCTCATCGACAATGAACTTGCCATGCGGGTTCAGATGAAGTTTTACGATTACGAGATCCATCCGGGAACCTATACCCTGAACACTTCCATGTCATCGAAGAAGATGCTTCAGATCCTGAACGAAAAGACAGAAGAAGGGGAGGATAAGGCATCATGATGGATCAGGACCGCATTACACAGTACATCCATTCCTTAGACCGCGGACATGGTGCGTTCTGCGACCAGATCGCGAAAGCGGCGCGGGCGGACCGGGTGCCGATCATCCGCAAGGAAACGGCAAATTTTCTGCAGACCATGGTGGCAGCGAAACATCCGAAACGCATTCTGGAGGTCGGAACCGCTGTAGGTTATTCCGCGCTTTTGATGGCGCAGGTCATGCCGGAGGGAACGGATATTATTACCATTGAAAAATACGAGCCGCGCATTCCGGTGGCACGCCGTCACTTTGAGGAGGCAGGCCTGTCGGACCGCATTACCCTGCTTGAGGGCGATGCTGGCGCGATCTTAAAAGAGCTGGAAGGCCCGTTTGATTTTATCTTTATGGACGCGGCAAAGGGGCAGTATATCCACTGGCTTCCGGACATTGTCCGGCTGTTATCCACAGGCGGTGTGCTGTTTTCCGACAATGTGCTGCAGGACGGAGACATTATCGAGTCCCGCTTTGCGGTGGAGCGCCGTAACCGCACCATTCACGCGCGCATGCGCGAGTATCTGTACACTCTGACACACATGCCGGAGTTTCTGACCAGCGTAGTGCCGATCGGAGACGGCGTGGCGCTGAGTGTGAAACTGTAATGAGCTGTCCGGGCAGAGAAAAACAGGCAGCGGACTGCATGGCGGAGGAACTCTGCACTGCACAGGAACATGGAAACTGACAGAAACAGGAAGAAGATTATGAGAGAAACCGAATTACTGATACCGGCAGGCAGCCTGGATGTGCTGAAAACAGCAGTCATCTACGGTGCTGATGCCGTATATCTGGGCGGTGAGGCCTTCGGCCTCAGAGCCAAAGCGAAAAATTTTACAAACGAAGAGATTAAGGAAGGCATCGCCTTTGCCCATGAGCGTGGCGTAAAAGTTTACATTACCGCCAACATTCTGGCACACAACGATGACCTGGCCGGTGTGGAGCAGTATTTTGAGGAGTTAAAGGAGATTCGTCCGGACGCTCTCATCATTTCCGACCCGGGCGTGTTTGCCATCGCAAAGCGCGTGCTGCCGGATATGGAACTGCATGTCAGCACCCAGGCAAACAATACCAACTACGGAACCTATCTGTTCTGGCATCAGCTCGGCGCGAAGCGTGTAGTGTCCGCGCGTGAACTTTCTTTAAAGGAAATCAAGGAGATCCGCGCTCACATTCCGGAGGATATGCAGATCGAGAGCTTCATTCACGGAGCAATGTGCATTTCCTACTCCGGACGCTGCCTGCTGAGCAATTTCCTGGTGGGAAGAGATGCCAACCAGGGTGCCTGCACCCATCCGTGCCGCTGGAAGTATTCCGTGGTGGAAGAGACCAGACCGGGCGAGTACATGCCGGTTTATGAGAATGAGCGCGGCACCTACATCTTCAACTCCAAGGATCTGTGCATGATCGAGCACATTCCGGAGCTGATTGATGCCGGTATCGACAGCTTTAAGATTGAGGGCCGCATGAAGACTGCTCTCTATGTGGCTACCGTAGCCCGCACCTACCGCAAGGCGATCGACGATTACAAGAAGGATCCGGCCCTGTACCAGAAAAATATGGAGTGGTACAAGGAAGAAATCGGCAAATGTACGTACCGTGAATTTACCACCGGTTTCTACTTCGGAAAGCCGACCACCGACAGCCAGATCTACGACAGCAATACCTATGTTAAGAACTACACTTATCTTGGCACGGTGGAAGAAGTCCGCGAGGATGGCTGCTGCCGCATCGAGCAGAAGAACAAGTTCTCCGTAGGCGAGCAGATCGAGATCATGAAGCCGGACGGCCGCAATGTGCTGGTTACTGTCAAAGGCATCACCGATGAAGATGGAAACGCTATGGAGAGCGCGCCGCATCCGAAACAGGTTTTATGGGTAGATCTTGGAAGTGAAGTCAGCCCGTATGATATTCTGAGAAGAAGCGAAATGGAATAAAAAGGTATTTAGGAAGGTTCCTGCACCCACGGTTATGCCGTGTGCAGGGACCTTCTTTGGGCTTAGGATTGCTGGATATGGACTTTTCCATGGAAATCCTCTATAATAGCTCCCATAAAAACAGCAGGAAAGACGAGGATGATCGGGTGAAGAATCTTGTGTATGTAGTCGGCATGGGGCCGGGGAATTTTGACCAGATGACGTTTGAGGCGCGAAAGGCGCTGGAGCAGAGTGATGTGATCGTGGGTTATACGGTGTATGTGGATCTGTTGCGGGAACATTTCCCGGAGAAGCAGTTTTTGACCACGCCCATGCGCCAGGAGGTGGAGCGCTGCCGCATAGCTTTTGAGGAGGCAAAGAAAGGACAGACCGTTGCCATGGTCTGCAGCGGCGATGCCGGTGTGTATGGCATGTCCGGGCTGATCCTGGAGCTGCAGGAGGACTACCCGGATTGTGAGGTAGAGGTAGTCAGCGGCGTGACGGCGGCTCTAGCAGGAGGTGCCGTGCTTGGAGCTCCGCTGATGCATGATTTTGCGGTCATCAGTTTAAGTGATCTTCTGACGCCCTGGGAGAAGATTGAGAAGCGTTTAAGCTGTGCGGCGGAGGCGGATTTTTCCATCTGCATTTACAATCCGTCCAGCAAAAAACGGGCGGATTATTTAAAGAATGCCTGTGATATCATCCTGGAGCAGACGAAGGAGGACCGGGTCTGCGGGATTGTGAGCAACATCGGACGGGAGGGGCAGAGCGCCCGGGTTCTGATGCTCAGCGAACTACGCGATACCCAGGTCGATATGTTTACTACGGTATTCATCGGAAATTCCCAGACCAGAAAGATCGGGGAGCGGATGGTGACGCCAAGAGGATACCGAATTTAAGATACAGAAAGAGAGATACATCATGGAACAATATCTGGAGGAACAGCTTCACTGTCTCTGCCGCAGCGTGCGCGCGGCAGATGACCGGGCGGTGGAAGCGGCAAAACACCACTGGGATGGAATCGCCAAACCGCTGCACGGACTTGGACGGTTTGAGGATCTTCTGACCAAAGTGGCAGGGATTCAGAATACAGAAGATATAAAGATGGACCGGAAAGCGGTTGTGGTATTCTGCGCGGACAACGGCGTAGTGGCCGAGGGCGTGACCCAGACGGACAGCAGCGTGACCGCGGTGGTTACAGAGAATTTTGCCCGGGGCATTGCCAGCGTCAACCGCATGGCGACGGTAGCCGGGGCAGATGTAATCCCAGTGGACATTGGTGTGATGGGCGAGATCAAAGAGCCGGGCATCCGCAACTGCCGCATCGCAAATGGCACCAACAATATGCGAAAGGAACCGGCCATGAGCCGGGAGCAGGCGCTGGAAGCGCTTCATACCGGAATCCGCCTTGCGTCGGAACTGAAGGACACCGGATATGACCTTCTGGCAGTCGGTGAGATGGGAATCGGCAACACCACCACCAGCAGCGCGGTAGCCAGCGTGCTTTTGCAGGCACCGGTGGAGATTGTGACCGGGCGCGGAGCCGGACTTTCCAACGCAGGACTGGAAAAGAAGATTGAAGTGATCAAAGAAGCAATTGCGCTGCATCATCCCGATCCGGAAGATCCGATGGCGGTGCTGGAATCGGTGGGTGGCTTTGATATTGCAGGCATGTGCGGCCTGATGCTGGGCGGAGCCATTTACCGGATCCCGGTGGTACTGGATGGCCTCATTTCCCTGATGGCGGCGCTTCTGGCGCAGAAGTTCTGTCCACTGGTTACGGACTTTTTACTTCCGTCCCACATGGGAAAGGAACCGGCCTGCGGCATGGCTATGGAAAAGCTGGGACTGGAAGCGAGCATTTACGGAAATCTGGCTCTGGGTGAGGGAACCGGAGCGGTGATGCTGTTCCCACTGCTTGATATGGCAGAGGCTGTCTACCGGGAGAACAGCACCTTTGAGGATATCCATGTTGGCGCGTACCAGAGCTTTGAAGAAGAGGAAGCAAAAACACCACATACAGAGCTTGACAGTTTTGAGAAGGAGGGACAGGCATGATTTATTTTATCGGAGCCGGACCTGGTGATCCGGAACTCATTACCGTGAAAGGAAAACGCCTGATCGATGAGGCGGATATCATCATTTATGCTGGTTCCCTGGTGAACCCGCAGGTGCTTTCCGGGGCAAAGCCGGAGGCGGAGATCTATAACAGCGCCACCATGAACCTGGAAGAGGTTCTGGATGTGATGAAACGTGGCGTGGCAGAAGGAAAGCGGGTAGTCCGGGTACATACCGGAGATCCGTCCATCTACGGCGCGCACCGGGAGCAGATGGTGGAACTGGATAAACTGGGAATCCCGTATGAGATCGTGCCGGGAGTCAGCTCGTTTCTGGCGGCAGCAGCCAGCTTAAAGCGGGAGTACACGCTTCCGGGCATCAGCCAGACTGTGATCCTGACCCGCATGGAGGGGCGGACCGCCGTACCGGAGCGGGAGCAGATCGAGGCACTGGCAGCACATCAGGCTACCATGGTGATCTTCTTAAGTGTAGGTGAAATTGAGACATTAAGCAAGCGGCTGCAGGCAGGCGGCTATCCGGCCGATACTCCGGCGGCGGTGGTTTATAAAGCATCCTGGGAAGACCAGAAGATTGTCAGGGGAACACTGACAGATATTGCACAGAAAGTAAAAGAAGCAGGCATCCGCAAGACCGCACTGGTGACGGTGGGCCGGTTCCTGGGAGATACGTTTGAACTTTCCAAACTGTATGACGCGCATTTTACAACGGAATTCCGCAAGGGGGTTTAGAGATGGCAAAGAAAATTATGATCCAGGGAACCATGTCCAACTCGGGCAAGAGTTTCCTGGCTGCAGCCCTGTGCCGGATTTTAAAGCAGGATGGTTATTCCGTAGCACCGTTTAAATCCCAGAACATGGCCCTCAATTCCTACATTACCAAAGACGGGCTGGAGATTGGGCGGGCGCAGGCCATGCAGGCGGAAGCAGCAGGCATTGCTCCGACCGTGGACATGAACCCGATCCTGTTAAAGCCAACCAGCCAGATGGGAAGCCAGGTCATTGTAAACGGTGAGGTCTTTGGAAACTTAAGAGCCATGGACTATTACCGGAGAAAAACAGAATTTATTCCGGCAGTCCGGGAAGCATTTGAGCGGCTGGAAAGCCAGTTCGATGCCATTGTCCTGGAGGGTGCCGGAAGTCCGGCAGAGATTAACCTGCGCGACAACGATATCGTGAATATGGGCATGGCAAAGATTGCCGACGCGCCGGTGCTTCTGGTGGGAGACATTGACCGGGGCGGTGTGTTCGCTTCATTATATGGAACCGTCAGCCTGCTGGAAGCGGAGGAGCGGGCCCGCATCAAGGGCCTTGTGATCAACAAGTTCCGGGGCGATGTGAAGATTCTGGAGCCGGGCCTTCGCATGATCGAGGAGCGGCTGCATATTCCCGTGGTGGGTGTGATTCCCATGGAACAGATCGACCTGGACGATGAGGACAGCTTATCCGACCGCCTGGTGCGGACCGAAGTGCAGGATGGACTGGATGTGGCGGTGATCCATCTGCCTCACATTTCAAACTTTACCGATTTTAACGCGCTGGAACATTATGAAGGAGTTTCCCTGCGCTATGTGGACCGGGCAGCGCATCTGGGACGGCCGGACCTGATCCTTCTTCCTGGAACAAAAAATACTATGGCAGATCTGAAATGGCTGCGGGAGAGCGGCCTGGAAGCTATGATCCAGCGCCTGGTGGACGAGCAGAAGATTCCGGTGATCGGAATCTGCGGCGGCTACCAGATGCTGGGCGAACGCCTTTCCGACCCGGAGGGCGTGGAAGGCGAGCCGGGAAGCACCATGCGGGGCATGGGACTTCTGGCAGCGGAAACCATCTTTGCGGCAGAGAAGACCAGAACCCAGACCGAAGGAATGGTGATGGCAGCAGTCGGAGGTTACGGTCAGGTGACCGGGCAGAGCGTGAAGGGGTATGAAATCCATATGGGAGAGACGTTTCCCGTTGGGGAAGGACTGTGCATGAACGGAATGCAGCAGGCAGGCAGCGGACAGCCATCCGGAAAAATCGCACAGACAGATCACAGCATCACTCCGGCCATCTGCCTTGCCGATGGCCGCATGGATGGTTTCGTGCGTGCGGACGGTCTGGTATTTGGAAGCTATCTCCACGGTCTCTTTGACAATCTGGACTTTACCGGCACCATTCTGACCCAGCTTGCAGAGAAGAAAGGCATCAGCCTGACTGCAACGGCGAAAAGTATGGAAGAGTATAAAGAAAGCCAGTATGATAAGCTGGCAGACCTGGTGCGCCGGTCCCTGGATATGGAAGCGGTGTACAAAATTATGAAGGAATATGAGTCCTGAGCGCAGACAGAGGATGTACGGGCAGAAGTTTGAACATGCAGAGAATCTGCATTGGAAAGACCATTCAAACTTGTCTGACCAGGAAAAAACTGGAAAGGATAACATTATGATAGAAGAAATGCAGTGGGTCCGACCGGAGGAGATCGAGGCCCGCAGTATGGCGATCATTGAGTCGGAGATGCCAGAAGGCGACTGGACGCCGGGCGAACTGGCTGTGGTCAAGCGCTGTATTCACACGGCGGCGGATTTTGACTATGCCAAAAATCTTTATTTCTCCGATGGCGCGGTGGAACTGGCTGTGAACCTGATGAAGAGCGGCCAGGGTTTCACCATCGTGACGGATACCAACATGGCACTGGCCGGTGTGAATAAGGCAGCGCTCAAACAATTAAATGGAACGGTCCGTTGTTTCATGGCGGACCCGGATGTGGCAGCAGAGGCGAAAGAGCGGGGCGTGACCCGCGCCATCGTCAGCATGGAGCGGGCAGCGAAGCTTACCGGTCCTGTCATCTTTGCCATCGGAAACGCGCCGACTGCCCTCATCCGCCTGTATGAGATGATGCAGAAAGACGAGATCCATCCGGATTTCATCATTGGAACTCCGGTGGGGTTTGTGAATGTGGTGGAGTCCAAGGAACTCATCTGCCAGTCGGATGTCCCCTGTATTGTGGCACGGGGAAGAAAAGGCGGAAGCAACATCGCGGCGGCTGTGTGCAATGCGCTGATGTATCAGGTCACCAGGGCTTAGAAATCGGTCAAATGGCTTAAAAAGCAGCTGCTGGGACGTAAGGCTTGCATTTTTCGACAAAAAATTTTATAATGGGTTAATATATTATCCTCATAAAAGGTGGCTTTTTCTATGGCGAATGAACAGACGGAGAAGAAAATGGACATTGAGCTGGAGAATCCTGCGGATTTTACCAGCCCGGAAGAATTATATAAGGACCTGATCCGCAGCATCCGGAAGTATCATCCTTCAGATGATATCTCCCTGATCGAGAAAGCGTACAAGGTAGCCCATGAGGCCCACAAGGATCAGAAACGAAAATCGGGTGAACCGTATATCATTCACCCTCTTTGCGTTGCCATCATCCTGGCAGACCTGGAACTGGACAAGGAGACGATTGCGGCAGGCATTCTTCATGATGTGGTAGAAGATACCGTCATGACCCTGGAAGAACTCTCAAAGGAGTTTGGCCCGGAGGTAGCGCTTTTAGTAGATGGCGTTACCAAGCTGACCCAGCTCTCCTGGTCGAAAGACAAGGTCGAGATGCAGGCGGAGAACCTGCGCAAGATGTTCCTTGCCATGGCGAAAGATATCCGCGTCATCCTCATCAAGCTGGCAGACCGTCTGCATAACATGCGTACCCTGCAGTACATGAAGCCGGAAAAACAGAAAGAAAAAGCCCGTGAGACTATGGAGATTTACGCGCCCATCGCCCACCGTCTTGGTATTTCCAAGATTAAGGTAGAACTGGACGATCTTTCCTTAAAGTATCTGGAGCCGGATGTCTATTACGATCTGGCAGAGAAGATTTCCCTTGGCAAGGATGCGCGTGAGGAATTTGTTAAGAGTATTGTAGATGAAGTTTCCGCCCACATGAAGGACGCGGGCATTGAGGCGAAGGTAGACGGCCGTGTGAAGCATTTCTTCAGCATCTACCGCAAGATGGTCAACCAGCATAAAACGCTGGATCAGATCTACGATCTGTTTGCGGTCCGCATTATCGTGGACACGGTAAAAGACTGTTATGCAGCCCTGGGTGTCATCCATGAGCTGTACAAGCCGATCCCGGGCCGCTTCAAGGATTATATTGCCATGCCGAAGCCGAACATGTACCAGTCCCTGCATACCACGCTGATCGGAAGCAACGGCCAGCCGTTTGAGATTCAGATCCGTACCTTCGAGATGCACCGCACCGCAGAATACGGTATTGCGGCACACTGGAAATACAAAGAGAGCGGAAGTGGCAAGATCGCGGCAGGCGATGAGGCAGCGAAGCTGTCCTGGCTGCGCCAGATTCTGGAGTGGCAGAAAGATACCAGCGACTCCAAAGAGTTCTTAAGCATGGTAAAAGGAGACCTGGATTTATTCTCCGAGAATGTGTACTGCTTCACCCCGTCGGGTGATGTCAAGACGCTGCCGAGCGGTTCTACTACCATCGACTTTGCGTACTCCATCCACAGTGCGGTCGGCAACAAGATGGTCGGCGCCAGAGTCAACGGCAAGCTGGTACCGATTGAATATGTAGTGCAGAATGGCGACCGCATTGAGGTCATCACTTCCCAGAACTCCAAGGGACCGAGCCGCGACTGGCTGTCTGTGGTCAAGAGTACCCAGGCCAAGAACAAGATCAATCAGTGGTTCAAGAGTGAATTAAAAGAAGACAATATCGTTCGAGGAAAAGATCTCATTGACCGTTACTGCAAGACCAAGGGCATCAATTTCGGTGATCTGAACAAGCCGGAGTTCCAGGAAAAAGTGATGCAGCGATACGCGTTCCGCGACTGGGATTCCGTTCTGGCTTCCATCGGCCACGGCGGCTTAAAAGAGGGCCAGGTCATCAACAAGATGATCGAGGAACGTGCCAAGAAGACTCGCAAAGAGGTTACCGATACCAACATTCTGGACGGTCTCAGCGAGATGTCCGGAAACAAGGCGGAGGTCAGCAAGAAGTCCAAGGGCGGCATTATGGTCAAGGGCATCCATGATGTGGCAGTCCGCTTCTCACGCTGCTGCAGCCCGGTGCCGGGCGACGAGATCGTGGGCTATGTGACCCGCGGCCGCGGCGTATCCATTCACCGGACCGACTGTGTGAATATCATCAACCTTCCGTCTGAGGAGCGCACCCGCCTCATCGAGGCAGAGTGGCAGCAGCCGGAAGACGACAGCAATACCAAAGAGCGCTACACTACGGAGATCCAGATTTACGCAAACAACCGGATTGGCATGTTTGTCGATATCTCCAAGGTATTTACCGAGCGCCAGATCGACATCACCTCCATGAATGTACGCACCAGCAAGCAGGGCAAGGCCACCATCATCATGACCTTCGACATTCACGGAATTGAAGAACTGAACCGCCTGACTGATAAGTTAAGACAGATCGATGGCGTGATCGATATAGAGAGGACTGCGGGATAGTTGTTCCGCAGTTTTTCTGTGTTTATAAAAAGGAGCAGAACATGAGTAATTTTCGAATCAAAACCTATGTGCTGGGCGGCATCAGCACCAACTGTTATCTCGTATTCCGCGAGGGAGAAAAAGCAGCTGTGGTCATTGACCCGGCGGACAATGCCGATTACTTAGAGAGCAAATGCCGGGAGTTCGGCGTGGAGCCGGAGGCGGTGCTGTTAACCCATGCGCATTTTGACCATATGATGGCGGCGGATGATATCCGCAAAGCGTACGGCTGCAAGCTTTACGTTCACATGGACGATGAGCGGATGTTAAACGATCCGTCCTTAAATCTTTCCGGAACCATCGGAACCGAGCAGGTCAGCATCAGCGCGGACCATCTGCTGCGGGACGGCGATGTGCTGCATTTCTTAAATCTGGATTGGAAGGTCATGGCGACACCGGGGCACACCGCAGGTTCTATCTGCTATTACCTGCCGGAGGAAGAGGTGCTGTTCAGCGGGGATACTCTGTTTGCGGAGTCTCTGGGCCGGACCGATCTTCCGACCGGAAGCATGTCCGCCATTGTGCGCTCCATTTCCGAAAAACTTCTGGTGCTGCCGGAGGATACCATGGTTTATCCGGGCCACGGCGATGCCACGACCATTGCACATGAGAAGCAGTACAATCCGGTGGCAGCTTATGTGAGAAAGAGAGGCGTACAGGCATGATCGGAATTTTGTTAAACGACAGCGCTTACGAGCAGGACATCCGGGAACTGTTGATGGCATTTTACCCGGGACAGACTTTCTCCCATGAAATGCAGGATGACCTGGACTTTTTTGTGGAAGGAACGGTAAATGAAGATCATACCGAGTTTACCCTGAATCTGGGACATGCAGGGAAATCTTCTTTCCATCTCCTGTCTCTGAAAGAACTGGAGCCGGGCATTAAGGCAGAGCTTGAGGCGGCAGCAGAGAGCAGTGTCTTAAAAGTAGATTACGAGAACCGTTTTGAGACCAAGAATCAGATCAAGCGCAGACTCTATGTGCTTCTCATGCAGCAGACCGGAAAGCTGCTTCCATGGGGCACTTTAACCGGCATCCGTCCGACCAAGATTGCCATGACAAAGTTTGCGGAGGGTGAGACCGGAGAGCAGATCTTCCGCCATATGAAGGATACTTACTTCACCAGCAACGAGAAGATCAACTTAAGCATTGAGATCGCGAAGAAGGAGCGCCAGCTTCTCTCCACCATTGATTATCAGCATGGCTACAGCCTGTATGTGGGCATTCCGTTCTGTCCGACCACCTGCCTGTACTGCTCCTTCACCTCTTATCCGATCGGCAAGTGGAAAGACCGCACCCACGAGTATCTGGACGCATTGTTCAAAGAGCTGGATTATGTGGCAGAGAAGAAAAAGGGATGCACCCTGGATACCGTGTATTTTGGCGGAGGTACCCCAACCTCCCTTTCTCCGGAAGATCTGGACAAGCTGATCACCAAATTAAAAGTGACCTTCGATTTCTCCACCGTCCAGGAGTTTACCGTGGAGGCAGGACGCCCGGACAGCATCACCCGGGAGAAGCTGGAAGTGTTAAAGAAGCACGGCGTGGGCCGTATTTCCATCAACCCGCAGACGATGAAGCAGGACACCCTGCGTCTCATCGGACGCCGCCACACCGTGGAGGATGTGGTGGACCGTTTCAAACTCGCCCGGGAAGTTGGCTTTGACAACATCAACATGGACCTGATCATCGGACTGCCGGAGGAGACTCTGGAGGATGTGCAGGCCACCATGGAAGCCGTGAAAGCCCTGGCACCGGACAGCGTTACCGTGCATTCCCTGGCCATTAAGCGTGCGGCCCGGTTAAACACCATGAAAGAAGTCTACAAGGACTTAAAGATTGAGAACACGCAGGAGATGATCGACTTAACGGCCCGCTACGCAAGAGAGATGGGACTGGAGCCGTACTACCTGTACCGCCAGAAGAATATGGCAGGCAACTTCGAGAACGTGGGCTACGCGGCACCGGGCAAGGCCTGCATCTACAACGTGCTCATCATGGAAGAGCAGCAGACCATCATTGGCTGCGGCGCGGGAACCACTACCAAGCGCCTGTTCGCGGAGGAGAACCGCATTGAGCGCTGTGAGAACGTGAAGGATGTGGAGCAGTACATCAGCCGTGTAGAGGAAATGATTGAGCGGAAAGAGAAATTGCTTTCGGAATGATATGGCTCACCAACTGCGATTTCAGGAACGGCCGACAGCATTCGCTGCAGACCGTCCATGTAGGAACTGCAACAAGTTGAGCGGTTACGATTGCAATTTATGTGTTAGAATAGTATAATTTGTAAACGAGTATGTTTTACAGGAAGATACACAAAGATAGAAAACGGAGAAAAAATATGGCATTGAAAAAGAAGCCGGTTACCGGCATGCGTGATATCCTGCCGGCAGAGATGCAGGTGCGGGAATATGTGATGAACCAGATCCGTGAAACCTACCGCAGTTTCGGATTTACCCAGGTGGAGACTCCGTGCGTGGAGCACATCGAGAACCTGACCAGCAAACAGGGCGGCGACAATGAGAAGCTGATCTTCAAGATCTTAAAGCGCGGCGAGAAATTAAACCTCGAGACCGCTGAGACCGAGAACGACTTAACCGACAGCGGCCTTCGCTATGACCTGACTCTGCCGCTGTCCCGTTATTATTCCAACAACGGCGCACAGCTCCCGAGCCCGTTCAAGGCTCTGCAGATGGGCAGCGTATGGCGTGCGGACCGTCCGCAGCGCGGCCGTTTCCGTCAGTTCACCCAGTGTGACATCGACATCCTGGGCGACGCAACCAACATGGCAGAGATCGAGCTGATTCTGGCAACCACAACCGCCCTCGGCAAGATCTGCCCGAAGAACGCGTTCACCGTACGCATCAATGACCGCGGCATCTTAAAGGGCATGGCTCTTTACTGCGGCTTTCCGGAGGATGGACTGGATCAGGTATTCATCACCCTGGACAAGATGGACAAGATCGGTCTGGACGGCGTAAAAGCAGAACTGTTAGAGCTTGGCTACGCGGCTGAGAGTGTAGAAAAGTACGCAGGACTGTTATCCAGCCTTGGTGAGGATGCGGCAGCAGTCCGCGGCCTTGGCGAGACCTTAGCCGGTGTGCTGGACGCAAAGACAGCAGAGAACCTGGCAAACATCATGGATACCGTAACCGAGGTAGCCGAGACCGACTTTAAGCTGGCCTTCGACCCGACCCTGGTACGCGGCATGTCCTACTACACCGGAACCATCTTCGAGGTTTCCATGGAAGGCTTTGGCGGTTCCGTTGCAGGCGGCGGAAGATACGACAAGATGATCGGCAAGTTCACCGGTCAGGATACTCCGGCCTGCGGCTTCTCCATCGGCTTTGAGCGCATCGTTACCATTCTTATGGAGCAGGGCGGCGAGATCGAAAATGCGGCTCCGAAGAAGGCGTATCTTATCGAGAAGGGCATGGATCCGGCACGCTACGGACAGATCATGAAGCAGGCGATGGGCGAGCGCAAAGCAGGTGTCCAGGTGCTTGTTTCCATGATGAACAAGAATAAGAAGTTCCAGAAGGAGCAGTTAAACAAAGAGGGTTATACCGAATTTGTAGAATTTTACAAAGAAGCCCTGAAATAAGAGCTTTGAAATAAGATCATTGAATCAAAGGAGATAAATCATGGCAGAATCAATGCTGGGACTGAAGCGGTCCCATCGGTGTACAGAAGTCACCACAGCAAACATCGGTCAGGATGTGACCGTGATGGGCTGGGTACAGAAGAGCAGAAACAAGGGCGGAATCATTTTCGTGGATTTACGTGACCGTTCCGGTATCCTGCAGATCATCTTTGAGGAGAGCGACTGCGGCGCAGAGAGCTTCGCAAAGGCTGAGAAGTTAAGAAGTGAGTATGTCATCGCTGTAACCGGCCGCGTGGAGGCACGTTCCGGCGCAGTGAACGAGAACCTGGCAACCGGCGCTATCGAGGTGCGCGCTAACAGCCTGCGCATCTTATCTGAGTCTGAGACCCCGCCATTCCCGATCGAGGAGAACTCCAAGACCAAAGAGGAGCTGCGCTTAAAATACCGTTTCCTGGATTTAAGAAGACCGGATATGCAGCGCAACCTGCTGTTAAGAAGTAAGATCGCCATCCTCACCAGACAGTTCCTGGCAGAGGAAGGTTTCCTGGAAATCGAGACTCCGACCCTCATCAAGAGCACCCCGGAGGGCGCAAGAGACTACCTGGTACCGAGCCGTGTACATCCGGGTTCCTTCTATGCGCTTCCGCAGTCCCCGCAGCTCTTTAAGCAGCTGTTAATGTGCTCCGGTTACGACCGTTACTTCCAGCTGGCACGCTGCTACCGTGATGAGGACCTGCGTGCAGACCGTCAGCCGGAGTTCACCCAGATTGATATGGAACTGTCCTTCGTAGACGTGGATGATGTCATCGATGTCAACGAGCGCCTGCTTCACAAGCTGTTCAAGGAAATCTTAAACGTTGAGATCCCGCAGCCGATTCCGCGCATGACCTGGCAGGAGGCTATGGACCGTTTCGGTTCCGACAAGCCGGACCTTCGTTTTGGCATGGAGTTAAAGAACGTATCTGACGTAGTCAAAGACTGCGAGTTCGTTGTATTTAAAGGAGCTCTGGAGAACGGCGGCACCGTTCGCGGTATCAACGCTGAGGGACAGGGCCATATGCCGCGTAAGAAAATCGACGCGCTGGTTGAGTTTGCAAAGGGCTACGGCGCAAAGGGTCTTGCTTACATCGCAATCCAGGAGGATGGCAGCTACAAGTCTTCCTTCGCGAAATTCATGACCGAGGATCAGATGGCAGCCCTCATCTCCGCTATGGATGGTAAGCCGGGCGATCTGCTGTTATTCGCAGCAGACAAGAATAAAGTTGTATGGGATGTTCTGGGCAACCTGCGTCTGGAAATCGCGCGTCAGCTTGACCTCTTAAAGAAAGACGATTACAAGTTCCTGTGGGTAACCGAGTTTCCGTTACTGGAGTACTCCGAGGAGCAGGGTCGTTTCGTGGCTATGCACCACCCATTCACCATGCCGATGGACGAAGACTGGCACTTAATCGATTCCGATCCGGGCGCAGTGCGCGCAAAGGCATATGATATCGTATTAAACGGTACTGAGATCGGCGGTGGTTCCGTTCGTATCCACCAGAGCGACATCCAGTCCAAGATGTTCGAGGTACTGGGCTTCACTCCGGAGAAGGCACAGGAGCAGTTCGGCTTCCTGCTTGAAGCATTCAAGTACGGAGTTCCGCCGCACGCTGGCCTGGCATACGGCCTTGACCGTGTGGTAATGCTGATGGGCGGCTGCGACAGCATCCGTGAAGTCATTGCCTTCCCGAAGGTAAAGGACGCATCCTGCCTGATGACCGAGGCTCCGACTCCGGTAGATCCGAAGCAGCTGGAAGAGCTCGGCATTGAGGTATGCGAAGAGGCTGAGACAACCGAAGAATAAAAATTTAGCGTAAATAAATCAAATAAGGTCCGAAGCCGGTCGGGACGGTATCCCGCTGCGCAAAATATAGGTGTTGTGTTCGGACGATGTAGCTGACAGGCGTTTGCGGATAGTCGGACTGATCGTTCGCCTCCCGAAAACGTCAGTCGCTACATAGCCGGACACGTCACACCTATATTTATGCTCCGCAGGATACCGCCCCGACCGGCTTCTGTTTTATTGGCTCCACTGCAATAAAAAGCTTTTCATTGTAGCGTAGCCAGGAACTTCGGACCTTTTAATGGATATTCAAATCGCTATTTAAAAACGTAATAAATGGATGCGATTTATTGATAAATTTGATTGGCTTCCGGAATCTTCCTGAGGTATAATGGAACACATGTCCCGCAGGGCGGGAGAACGAAAGAAAAATCTTGGGAGGGTTTTATATTATGAAAAAGAAACTTGCAGTTTTACTGGCAGCAGCCATGATGATGGGCGCTATGACCGGATGCGGCAGCTCCGCGAAGACCGAGACCACCGCAGCTGAGATCAAGGCAGAGGAGACCACTGCAACAGAAGCAGCGGAGAGCACTGAGACAGCAGAGGCAGAGGACAAATTCCAGTCTTCCATCCTGTTCTGTGGTTCTACTTCCCTGTATCCGATCATGTCTTCCCTGGCATCTTCCTTTACGGAGGAGTATGTAACCTGGGATCAGGTAGATCCGTCCTTCCCGGCAGAGAACATTTCTATCTATGTTGCTCCGGGCGGATCCGGTGTTGGCGTGAGCGCAGCCATTGACCATACCGCAGACTTCGGTATGCTGGCAAGAGCTATCAAGGATTCTGAAGTAGAAGCTCTTGGCGCAGACTATCAGGACTTCATCGTGGCAAGAGATGCCCTGACTGTATCTGTAAACGCAGAGAACCCGGTTTGTGATGTTATGAGCAACATGAGCACCGATCTGATCCGTCAGATCTTTGATGGTGAGATCACCACCTGGGACCAGGTAGACGCTTCCCTTCCGGCTGAGACCATCAACGTTTACATCCGTGACTTATCCGGCGGTGCCTATGAGGTATTCCAGAAGTCCGTTATGGGAGACAGCGAGGTAACTGCTTCCGCAACCCAGTCCGCATCCATGACTGAGCTGGCAGCAAACATCGCAAACGACAAATGGGGCATTGGCTACGCAGGATTCGGCGCTTACAACAAGGCTAACGCAGACGGTCAGGTATTAACTGCTATGTCCGTTGACGGCGTTGAGGCAACTGCAGAGAACATCATCGCAGATGAGTACAAGATCCAGCGCCCGGTTATGTTCGTAACCGGTGAGAAGGTGACTGACTCTGAGCAGGCATTCATCGACTACATCTTCTCCGATACTGGATATGAAGTAACCGAGAAGAACGGCTACATCCCGGCATTCACTCCGGCAAACTAAATAACCATGAAAACATTCAGACGATTCGGCAATCATTTTTTTACGGCACTGGTCTGCGGCCTGACCGCGGCCGCCGTACTGCTGCTGGCGTTCGTTCTGTTCTTCATCGTAAAAGAAGCACTCCCTCTGTTTGATACAGTGGGAGTGTCTGACTTTTTACTGGGACAGAAATGGATGCCGGTGGATTACACGGGAGTGACCTCTTTTGGCATTTTCAATTTTATCGCGGCTACGTTGTTTGTTTCCCTGACGGGGATGGTGCTGGCCGCCGGGATCGGACTTGGCGCATCGGTGTTTCTGGCTTTTCAGACAACGCCCCGCCAGCGCACTGTGCTGTATCCGTTCATAGATCTTCTGGCTGGCATTCCCTCTGTCATCTATGGTTTTATCGGACTCTCAGTGCTGGTGAAACTGTTTTTAAAGGCAGGGGTCCACACAGGATCCTGTGTGCTGGCAGCAGGCATTCTGCTGGCGGTGATGCTACTGCCATACCTGGTGTCTTCCTGCTGCGATACCATGTTAAAGGAGCGGGAAAAATACCGGGAGGCGGCTGCAGCGCTTGGCATTTCTGACTGGTACACGGCAGCTGCCATGATCCTTCCGGCTTCCATGCCGGGTATTTTAATGTCCATGGTGCTGGCGGTGGGCCGTGCTATGGGAGAGACGATGGCAGTCATGATGGTCATGGGAAACGCAAACCTGTTTCCGAAACTGCTTGGAAAGAGCGAGAGCATTGCGTCCGTGATCGCCCTGGAGATGGGAACTGCGGTGTACGGCAGTCTCCACTACCATGCGCTGTACGCGGCAGGCATGGTGCTGATGGCACTGCTTCTGGTCATGAATCTGGGAATCCATATGCTGCGCCGTTGTCTGATGGAAGGAAATCTGGTATTGGGAGCGGGAAAAAGCAATGGTGCCGGAATGAAATCCAGAACAGATATGGAAGATGCGGCAGAACAGAAAACGCGAAACAGGAAGGAATGAGGAGGAAAAAGGCATGAGATGGATTGGCACCCTGACAAAAGTCTGGGCCTGGCTCAGCTTCACGCTGGTGTCCCTTGTTATTGTTTTTCTGTTTGGTTACGTGTTTGAACATGGTGCGGGAAATATCAGTGTGGAATTTCTGACCCAGGCTCCGAAAGGAATGGTTCTTGGAACCGAAGGCGGCATCTGGCCTGCGATTGTGGGAAGCCTGTATTTTACCGGAGCGGCTGTGGTGATGGGAAGCATCCCGGCGGTTGCCGTGGCGCTGTACCAGGTGTTTTACTGCAAAAGGAAACGAGCTGCTTCCCTGATCCGGCTGGTGATGGAGTGTATCTCCGGGCTGCCGTCCATTGTGCTTGGCCTGTTTTCTTACACGGTGCTGGTGCGGGACCTGGGGCTGGGACGCTGCATTTTATCTGCCAGCGCGGCCCTGGCGATTATGATCCTGCCGTTTATTGAGGTGCGGGCAGAAAAAGCATTCCGGGAAGTGCCGGAGTCTGTGGTGCAGTCGGCCTATGCTCTGGGCTGTTCAAAATCCTACACGATCCGCAAAGTCGTATTTCCGGCGTGCCGCGGCGAACTGGTCTCCGGCATGATCCTGGGCGGCTGTTATGCCATGGGGGCCACGGCACCGGTTATGTTTACGGGGGCCGTGGCCTACGCGGCGGTTCCTCACAGCCTGCTTGTTCCGGCAATGTCCCTGCCGCTGCATCTGTATCTGTTATTGTCTCAGGGTGCGACATCCATGCCTGCCGTGTATGGAACGGCGTTTGTGATGATGGTGCTGATCCTGGCGGGAAATATGGCGGCGGCTGCATATGCGGAGCATTGCAAAAAGCAGTGGAACCGGTAGAAGGTACAAACGCGAAGAAGAATGAGAGTGAAACAGCCAGAAGTGATCCGGACAGACAGGATACAAGAACTGGTTTGCAAAATGAAAGGAACTCAGAATGGAATCACACACAAATGACGTTGTCATGCAGGTTCATGGCCTTGGCGTTTCCTATGAGGGAAAACCGGTTCTGCATGACATTTCCATGGATATCCGCAGAAACCGGATCACAGCCATTCTTGGCCCGTCCGGCTGCGGCAAGACCACCTTTTTAAAGACCTTAAACGGACTGCTGCAGGAAGAAGGCGGGGCGAAGGTGTCCGGAAGCATTACGCTGGAGGGCACGGAGATCCGCGGTCTTTCTGTGGAAACTTTAAGAAAGACGGTAGGACTGGTATTTCAGACGCCAGCTCCGTTTCCGTTTTCCATTTACAAAAATCTGACGTATGCCCCGGTTTACTATGGAATCCGGGACAAAAAGAAACTGTCGGAACTTGTGGAGGAAAAATTGAAACTGACTGGTCTTTACGAGGAAGTATCCGGAGAGCTGCATAAGAGCGCGTTAAAACTTTCCGGAGGCCAGAAACAGCGGCTCTGCATCGCCCGGGCGCTGACCGTGGAGCCGAAAGTGCTGCTCTTAGATGAGCCATGCTCCGCGCTGGACGTGAAAGCCTCCGCAAAGATCGAGGAACTGCTTCTGAAACTGAAGGAACATTATACCATTGTGATCGTCACCCACAACCTGGCGCAGGCAAGGCGCATCGCGGATGACGTGGCATTTTTCCAGGATGGGCATCTGATCGAAAAGAAAGAAGCGAAAGCGTTCTGGGAAAGTCCGGAGCGGGAAGAAACAAAAGAATTTTTACAGGGGTAGAGATGAGGAAAGGCTGGTGTGCCGCGTGATGTGGTGCGCCGGCTTTTTTTCGTCTGTGCCGGAGCGTGGAAGCAGCAATTTGGGGCCAGCATCACCCGTATATCTGTATGTGTGAAATCTCTGTGAAAATGTGGAAAAGCCGAAAAAACTCTGCTAAAATGGGGAAAGAATGAAGAAACACAACGAGAACCAGAGGCAGAAAGGAGACGACATACATATGGAATCGTTAAAAATATTAGTAGTCGATGATGAAGCCAGAATGCGCAAGCTGGTGAAAGATTTCCTGACCATCAAGGGCTTTACCGTGATCGAGGCGGAAGACGGAGAGCAGGCGGTAGACATTTTCTTCAAGCAGAAAGACATCTCCCTCATCATCCTGGACGTGATGATGCCGAAGATGGATGGCTGGGAGGTCTTAAAGACCGTGCGCCAGTATTCCCAGGTGCCGGTCATCATGCTGACAGCCCGGGGCGAGGAGCGCGATGAACTCCAGGGCTTCAAACTTGGCGTGGATGAATACATCTCCAAGCCGTTCAGTCCGAAGATCCTGGTGGCAAGAGTCGAGGCAATCCTGCGCCGTTCCAATGTGTCCGCAAGCGAAACCACGGAAGTTGGCGGCATCCGCATCGATAAGGCAGCCCATCAGGTGGAGATCGACGGAAAACCGGTCGATTTAAGCTACAAGGAGTTTGAACTGCTTGCTTACTTTGTGGAAAATCAGGGCATTGCCCTTTCCCGGGAAAAGATTCTGAACAATGTCTGGAACTATGATTACTTCGGCGATGCCCGCACCATCGACACGCATGTCAAGAAGCTGCGCAGCAAGATGGGGGAGAAGGGCAACTACATCAAGACCATCTGGGGCATGGGTTATAAATTCGAGGTGGACTAATGAAACACAGAAAGATTTTTCAATTTCACTCGATCCGTCACCGCATCATGCTGATCTTTGTGGGCCTTATGGCAGCCATGCTTCTTGCCATCTGGGGAGTGAATACCTGGTGGCTGGAGGGTTACTATGTAGATCAGAAACTGAAGGTGATGGAGCAGGCCTACACGGATATAGATACCGCGATTCAGGAAAAGGTCGGCGAGAACGAGAACATCGGCGATGTCCTGCGGGAAGAACTGGAACAGGAGTGGGATATCTGGAAGCAGACGGCAAAGAATGATCTGGACTCCGATGACGCGGAAGTTACAGAGAAACCCGCCGAAACAGGAGAATCGAACCCGGCGGATGAGGCGGTACCGGAGCAGCTTCCGGCTGACCTGCCGGAGGAGCAGGGAACCCTGCTTGGCACCATCCGCACCTACAGCGAGCAGAATAACATTGCCATTACCCTGATCGACAGCGATACCGGAAAAGCGCTGGTCAGCTCCGGACGTGACAGCGATTTTCTGACGCAGAAATTACAGCGCTATGTGCTGGGCAAGGGCCACAAGCATATGGATGTCTTAAAACAGCATGACAACTATGTGGTAGAGAAAAACCGCGATTTCCGTTCCAGCAACACCTACATGGAGAGCTGGGGCTATTTCTCTGACAACCGGACCATGTTTATCATGTCCATGCCGCTTGCCAGCATTCAGGAGAGTGTGGCACTGTCGAATCGTTTCACCACCTGGGTCGGTCTCATTGTGCTGGTGTTCGGAAGCATCATGATGTGCTTTGTCACCAACCGCATTACCAAGCCGATCATGAAATTGTCTTCCCTGTCAGAAGAAATGTCCAGGCTGAATTTTGATGTTGCCTACGAGGACGACGCGGAGGACGAGGTGGGCGTGCTGGGCCGCAGCATGAATTCTCTTTCCCACAGCTTAAAAGATGCCATTGGCGCGCTGCAGGATGCCAACAGACAGCTGCAGCACGACATCGACGAGAAAATCCAGATCGATGAGATGCGAAAAGAGTTCATTGCCAATGTCTCCCATGAGCTGAAGACGCCGATCGCGCTCATCCAGGGGTATGCGGAGGGACTCTGCGACGGCATGTGCGAGGATCCGGAGAGCCGCAGCTATTACTGCGAGGTCATTATGGATGAGGCAAACAAGATGAACAAGATGGTGCGCCAGCTCTTAACGCTGACTGCGCTGGAATTTGGCAATGATATGCCAAGCATCGCCGCGTTTGACGCATCCGAACTGATCCACGATCTCATCAATTCTTCCAGCATCCTCATTCAGCAGAATGAGGCGAAGGTCACGGTAGACATGCCGGAGACTTTGATGGTGCTGGGAGACGAGTTTAAGATTGAGGAGGTAGTGACCAACTACCTTACCAACGCGATGAACCATCTTGGCGGAGAACACAATATCCGCATCTGGAGCGACGTACAGGATGGCACAGCGAAGATCCATGTATACAATAATGGAACCCCGATCCCGGAGGCAGATCTGCCGAATCTGTGGACAAAATTCTACAAGGTGGATAAAGCGCGCACCCGCGCTTACGGCGGAAGCGGCATTGGACTTTCCATCGTGAAGGCCATCATGGAGGCGCATCACCAGCAGTACGGCGTGGCCAACCATGAGGATGGCGTGGAGTTCTGGTTTACCCTGGCTCTGGCTCCGGAAGAATCAGAAGAAAATACAAAAGAAAATTAAGTCAAGAAATAATTGACAATATTGCCGCGTGGAAGTAAAATAAAGAAAATTTAAAACTAAACATTGCTTAAAACCGTTGAAGCGGAGATAAAAACAAATCGTGCACTTACAGAGAGATGGAGTGTTTGTGTTCAAAGAAGTTTGCGCACTTGCTGCGCGAACTGAATGAAAACGTTGGCTGGCAAAGCAAAAATCCCATTGCCATAGGCAATTCTAAATGGATTTTTGCGTGTTACAGTGGACGAAGTAAACATGTAACACGGGGAGCTGAGAACCATCAGAACGCAGCTTGTTAAATGGACCGCTGAGGGCGCAGTCAAAAGCCGGAAGGCCGAGTATTCTGCGACGTGTGGGCATACGTCAGTTGCCGGGAATATGTTGGTATTCCGGAAAGAGCGCGAGGCATCCGTGCAAGTGCGGAAGGTTTCGTGAAGCAAGGTGGCACCGCGGGTGACAGGTAAAATGAAACTTCCTATCCCGTCCTTGACAGATTTCAGTTTATAACTATGGAGTCTGTCCTGGACGGGATTTTTTATTCCTTATTCCTTAAAATTCTCTTTTCCGGGCAGACAGAGAAAGAAGGAGGATCCCCACTATGATGACGCTGGAAGAAGTAAAAAAACTGGCAGAAGACAAAACTTATGGACGCATCCCGCTGACCCGGGAAATTTACTCCGATATCCGCACTCCAATGGAAGTGCTTCGGGTATTGAAACAGGTAAGCACCCACTGCTACATGCTGGAGAGCGTGGAGGAGTCCAAGCGCTGGGGCCGCTACACCTTCCTCGGATTCGATCCGGTGCTGGAAGTGACCTGTCGCGACGGACTGCTTCGCATCAAAGGCGCGACAACCGTGGAGCAGCAGGTGGAGCATCCGGGCGATGCCATCCGAAAGATCCTGGCGGAAAATAAAAGCCCGAAACTTCCCGGCCTGCCAACTTTCACCGGCGGCCTGGTCGGATACTTTGCTTACGACTACATCAAATACGCGGAGCCGACCTTAAAGCTCGAAAAGGGAGATGAGGATTCGTTCCAGGATGTGGACCTGATGCTCTTCGATAAAGTCATCGCGTTTGATAACTTCCGCCAGAAGATCATCCTCATCGTCAACATGAAGACGGATGCTCCGGAACAGGAATATTACAAGGCACAGATGGAGTTAGAGAAACTGGTCAATCTGATCCGTACCGGAAAACCGGCACCGGAACAGCCATTAAAGCTGAAAGGCGATTTCAAACCGGTCTTTTCCGAGGAAGCCTACTGCGAGATGGTGGAAAAAGGAAAACGCTACATCCGCGAGGGAGACATCTTCCAGGTGGTGCTTTCCAACCAGCTTGAGGCGGAGATGGAAGGAAGCCTGCTTGATGCTTACCGGGTTCTCCGGACTAGCAATCCATCCCCATATATGTTCTATTTTTCCAGTGATGACATTGAGATCGCAGGTGCTTCCCCGGAAACACTTGTCAAGATGGAAGATGGAAAGCTCTTCACTTACCCGCTTGCGGGAACAAGGCCAAGAGGCGTGACACCGGAGGAGGATGAACGCCTGGAGCGGGAACTTTTAGCGGATGAAAAGGAACGGGCAGAGCACAATATGCTGGTAGATCTGGGACGAAACGATGTTGGAAAGATCAGCCAGATCGGCAGCGTAAAAGTAGAAAAATACATGGCAGTGGAGCGTTACTCCCATGTGATGCATATCGGTTCCACGATCGGCGGCCAGATCCGTCCGGAATATGACGCGGTGGACGCAGTCGATGCGATCCTTCCGGCAGGAACCCTTTCCGGAGCTCCGAAATTCCGGGCGTGCGAGATCATTCAGGAGCTGGAAGGCGGACGGCGCGGTATTTACGGCGGCGCGATTGGGTATCTGGATTTTTCCGGTAACCTGGATGTCTGCATTGCCATCCGCATTGCCTACGCGAAGAAAGGAAAAGTTTACGCCCGTTCCGGCGCGGGAATCGTGGCAGACAGTGTGCCGGAAAATGAGTACCAGGAGTGCTTAAACAAAGCAAGGGCTGTGGTACTTGCAGTGAAGAAAGCAGAGGAGGGAATGGAATCATGATCGTGCTGATTGATAATTACGACAGTTTTTCTTACAACTTATACCAGCTTATCGGAAGCATCCGGCCGGATATCCGGGTTATCCGAAATGACCGGATCACAGTGGAGGAACTGGAAGCCATGAAGCCGGAAGCTATCATTCTTTCTCCGGGACCCGGGCGGCCGGAAGACGCGGGCATCTGCATCGATGTGGTGAAAAAGCTCGGAAAGAAGATTCCGGTGTTCGGCGTCTGTCTTGGACACCAGGCCATCTGCAAAGCGTACGGGGCAGAGGTTTCCTACGCAAAGCAGCTCATGCATGGCAAGGTATCACAGGCTGCCTGCAGCAAAGACAGTGTTCTGTTTGCAGGACTCCCGGAACAGATCCCGGTAGGCAGATACCATTCCCTGGCAGCGGTAAGAGAGACGATGCCGGAGGAGCTGAAGGTAACGGCAGTAACTGATGATGGCGAGATCATGGCAGTGGAGCATGTGACAGATCCGGTCATGGCAGTGCAGTTCCACCCGGAATCCATCCTGACACCGGACGGAAAAGTCATTGTGGAAAACTTCCTGCGGATGGCAGAAAAACGCGGATCATTTTAAATAATATATAGAAGAAAGGCAAGGCGGCAGATATGATCAAAGAAGCAATCCATAAAGTATTCAAAAAAGAGGACCTGACATACAAAGAGGCAGAGGCAGTCATGAATGAGATCATGGAAGGAGAAGCAAGCACGGTACAGATGAGTTCGTATCTGACGGCGCTCAGCATAAAGGGGGAGACGGTGGAGGAGATTACGGCTTCCGCGGCCGGCATGCGTGCTCACTGTGTGCGTCTCCTGCACGATATGGACGTTCTGGAGATTGTTGGAACCGGCGGTGATGGATCGAATTCTTTCAATATTTCCACGACATCTTCCCTGGTCATCTCCGCGGCGGGGATTCCCGTCGCAAAGCATGGCAACCGTGCTGCATCCAGCAAATGCGGCGCTGCAGATGTGCTCGAGGCTCTTGGCGTGAACATTACGATCGCACCGGAAAAGAGCCGGGAGCTGCTTGAGAAGATCGGCATCTGCTTCTTATTTGCCCAGAACTATCACTTTGCCATGAAGTATGTGGCTCCGGTGCGCAAGGAGCTTGGCATTCGCACCATTTTCAATATTCTGGGACCATTAGCAAACCCGGCAGGTGCCAACATGGAACTGATGGGCGTTTACGATGAGAGCCTGGTGGAGCCGCTTGCACATGTGCTGGCAAACCTTGGTGTAAAGCGGGCGCTGGTGGTATATGGAACCGACGGACTGGATGAGATTTCCTTAAGCGCGCCGACGAAAGTATGCGAGGTAAAAGATGGCACCTTCACTTCCTGCGAGATCACTCCGGAACAGTTTGGGCTTACCCGCTGCAGCAAGGATGACCTGGTGGGAGGAACACCGGCTGAGAACGCGCAGATTACCCGTGACATCCTGGCAGGCAAGCAGGGGCCGAAGCGGGATGCTGTGCTGATGAATGCGGGTGCAGCCATCTATATGGCTGGCAAGGCAGATTCCATCCAGGCGGGTATTAATCTGACGAAAGAGATCATCGACAGCGGAAAGGCAGCAGAGCAGCTTGCGAAATTTGTGGAGCTTTCCAATCAGTAGGGCGAAAGGACGGTACGGATATGATATTAAAAGAACTGGCATCTTTGACGAGAGGACGCGTCGCGGAAGAAAAAGCGAAGATTCCGGCAGCCGAGATGCGCCGGATGGCAGAAGAACTGCCCGTGGGCGGGACATTTCCGTTTGAGCAGGCACTTCGTGCGCCCGGACTCTCTTTTATCTGTGAGGTGAAAAAAGCATCGCCGTCCAAAGGTCTCATCGTGCCGGAGTTCCCGTATCTGGATATCGCACGTGATTACGAGGCGGCAGGCGCCAGCGCAATCTCGGTACTGACAGAACCGTACCGTTTTCTTGGAAGCGACCGCTATCTGCAGGAAATTGCGTCTGCGGTAACGATTCCGGTCCTGCGCAAGGACTTTACGGTGGATCCCTATATGATCGATCAGGCAAAGGTGCTTGGAGCTTCTGCGGTACTTCTTATCTGTGCGATCCTCGATGATGGGGCGCTTCGCGAGTACATGGCGCAGGCAAAGGAGCTGGGCCTGTCTGCCCTGGTGGAAGCCCATGATGCCGAAGAGGTGGAGCGTGCGCTGGCAGCAGGCGCATCCATTATCGGCGTGAATAACCGGGATCTGCGGACATTCCAGGTGGATGTAGGAAACTCTGTCCGCCTGCGGGAACTGGTGCCGCCGGAGATCGTGTTCGTTTCCGAGAGCGGCATCCGCGGGCCGGAAGATACAAAGGTTCTGTATGAAAATGGAACCGATGCGGTGCTGATCGGGGAGACCTTGATGCGCAGCGCAGACAAAAAGGCAGTGTTGGACCAGCTGCGCCAGGGAAAATGACGCGCGGCGGAATGGGCAGCGAAGCCGGAAAAAGAAAAGCATCTTGATGAGGGGAAGGAACTGGAACGTATGACAAAAATCAAAATATGCGGTCTGAGACGGGCAGAGGATATTGCCGCTGTGAATCAGTGCCGGCCGGATTATGCTGGTTTTGTGTTTGCGCCGGGAAGGCGCCAGGTGACTCCGGCCCAGGCGGCAGCGCTTGTACAGAAATTATCACCGGAAATCTGCCCGGTGGGCGTGTTTGTCAATGCGCCGGAGGAGATGGTCTGCGGCCTGGTGGAAGCAGGAACCATCCGCGCGGTCCAGTTTCACGGACAGGAAACGGAAGAAACCATCACCAGGATGAAACGCCGGTTCCCAGACATTCCGGTGATCCGCGCGGTGTCCATGAAGCAGGGGCATGAACTGAGCCGCTGGGACGCGAGTGATGCGGATTACCTTCTTCTGGATGCAGGAAGCGGAGGCACCGGCCATACATTTGACCATAGTCTCATCACACAGGCAGGGACAATTCAGAAACCCTGGTTCCTTGCTGGCGGGATGCGGCCGGATAACGTGCAGGAGGCCATAGCCTCGTTTGCTCCATTTGGCATCGACTGCAGTAGCGGCGTGGAGACCGAGGGCTGGAAAGATCCGCTTAAGATCCGGAGAATCATAGAAAATGTGCGTGGATTTGTTCCATTAAAAATAGAATTGTGATAAAATCAAAGGCATCTGATGCGGCCGGGTGCCTTTCTTTTATTGGAAATTGCATTGGCTGTATACTGTTTACATCAGGACTAACTGTTAAGGAGAGCATTATGGAAATCAGAAACGACCATGACTGGAAGCAGGATCTCCCTGCATTCCGGGAGAAGACTGCGGCGTTTTATGGAGGAGAACTGAGCAAGGATGCATACAAAGGGTTTTCCGGATTATACGGAAGCTATGCCCAGAAGGGTGGAAAAGCAAGCATGCTGCGCCTGCGCATGACCGGAGGCTGCGTGACGAAAGAAAAACTGAAATTTGTTGCCGATACGATTCGAAAGTATGATCTGAAAAAGGCGCACTTTACTACTTGTCAGACCATTCAGCTTCATGACCTGGATGGCAGTATTGTTGCGGATATTATGGAACAGGCTATGGATGTGGGAATCATCACTATGGGAGGCGGCGGAGATTTTCCGCGTAATGTCACCTGCAGTCCGCTTTCCGGTGTAGAGAAAGACGAGTACTTTGATGTGCTTCCGTGGGCGAAAGCAGCAGGGGAGTATCTCATGGGATTTATCCGTGCGGAAAAGATGCCGCGTAAGCTGAAAGTAGCATTTTCCAGTTCTCCAAAGAATCTGTCCCACGCAACCTACCGTGATCTTGGCTTCGCGGCCCGCCCGGATGGCTGTTTTGATGTGTACAGCGCAGGCGGACTTGGAAACAATCCGCGGTTTGGCGTGCTGGTTGCAGAAGCAGTGAAGCCGGAAGATATCTGCTACTATATTAAGGCCATGTGGCTGACCTTCCGTGCGTATGGAAACTATGAGAACCGCGGCAAGGCGCGCAGCCGTTACATGCAGGAGAGCCTTGGCGGAGCAGAAAACTATAAGAAAGCCTTTCTGGAGAAACTGGAAGAAGTTTATGCTTCCGGAGAGGATTTAAAGCTCCAGCCAGTGATTCAGCAGAATACAAAGAGCGGAGATGGCAGCAGCGTTTCCGGTGTGCGTGTGCTGGAACAGAAACAGCCGGGACTTTACACGGTGTTATGGCATCCGGTCGGCGGACAGCCGGATCTGAATGTATTGTGCGCGCTCAGCGATGCGCTTAATGAAATAGAAGGAACAGAGATGCGTCTCGCACCGGATGAGACCGCGTATATCATCAATCTGACCGGAGCAGAGGCAGAGAAGATCCTGGCAATTACGGCGGAGAATACGGCAAAGACTGAATTTGAGGCATCCGTAAGCTGTATCGGAGCTGCTGTGTGCCAGGTAGGCGTGCGCGATTCCCAGTCTCTTCTTCAGGCCTGCGTAAAAGCTGTACGGGAGGCAGATCTTCCGGCTGACGCGCTGCCGAAGATCCATATTTCCGGATGCCCGTCTTCCTGCGGTACCCATCAGACCGGCGTTATGGGATTCCGCGGCGCGGCAAAGAAGGTTGCAGGAAAAGCAGAGTCCGCGTTCCTTCTGTTTTTAAATGGCTGTGATGAGCAGGGCAAAGAAAAAATGGGAGAAGAGCTTGGTGCGATTCTGGAAAGCCAGATTCCGGAATTCCTTGCAGCGCTTGGAAGAACCGTAGCAGCATCCGGAAAAAGCTTTGCAGAGTGGAACCAGGAAAACCCGCAGGGAGTAAAGGTGATCGCGGCTCCGTTCATTGCGGTGGAGTAGGCGTGTTTTTCCAGTTTTCCAGGATAAAATAAAAAAATGAAAAAAATTGAAAAATACTGTTGACATTTGCGGTGACATTTGATATTATAATCCTCGCCCCGTGAGAACGGGGCAGGAAATCAAAAACTTCCAAAAATAAATTAAAAAAGTTGTTGACAAAGCGAAAACAATGTGATAACATATAACACGTTGCTGCTGAGAACAACAGCAAATGAACCTTGAAAATGAAAGATTGAACAGTGTTTAAAACCCTGAAAATTCTAATAAAAAAGAGTCCTGGTTGGACAT
>CAKRRJ010000008.1 GCA_934394615.1 uncultured Lachnospiraceae bacterium | reverse complement strand
ATGATCGCTACCCAGAAAGACGGGGCGGAAATTCCCAGGGCGGAAAGGCTCATAAGAATGCGGTCCAGCGGACGGTCGTGGTAAACAGCCGCCAGAATGCCGGTGGTCAGACCCACGATCAGCGCTACAATGTAGGCTGCCGTTGCCATGATGACCGTGTAATGGAATGCCTGCAGGATCAGGGTGATAACCGGTTTTTTCTGGAAATAACTGGTTCCCATGTCACCGTGCAGAAGGTCTTTCAGCCAGTTGATGTACTGAACCGGAAGCGGGGTGTCTAATCCCATCTGGGCCTTTACCTGGGCGATCTTGTCCGCATCCGCGAACTCACCCAGCATCGCCGCTACCGGGTCTCCCGGAATCACGTTCAGGATAAAGAATGTGATCAGGGAGATGGAAAAAATGATGCCGACAGCCAGGGCCGCCCGCTTTATGATATATCGGATCAAGCGATCTCCTCCTTTGTTTACTAAAATCTTTAGAACAGAAAAGGGAGCCCGGCAAGCCGGACCCCCACGCGCCGGAGCGCTTTTGATTTCACTTACTGATTCTGTGCTGCGGTATCTACATCCACATTCCAGAAATGATAGATCAGGTTGCCAACCTTGTAGTTCTTCACATACGGTTTTGCGATGAACTGGCTCTGCGGATAGTACAGCGGAATGCATGCATAGTCATCCTGGGACAGGATCTTATCTGCCTCTTTGTACATCTCTGCGCGTGCTGCCTCATCGGTAGACTTTCTTGCCTCATCAAGGAGTGCGTCAAAATCATCGTTCTTGTAGAATACGCCCTGTGCATCAGACTTGCTGGAGTAGAAGTAGTTATACATCTGGAAATCTCCATCCGGGTACAATGCGTTCCAGGTCATGCCGGTCATCGGGATCTTGCCTGCGGTTCTGTCGGAGCTGTATGTTGCGTTATCCACTACGTTCAGCTCCATGTTGATGCCGACCTCAGACAGGTAACCCTGAATTGCGGAGAATACAGCCTGGTCAGACTGACGAACCTCAGCGGTAACGGTAATGCCATCTGCGTAACCAGCCTCAGCCAGGAGGGCTTTTGCCTGCTCCGGATCGTACTCATATACGGAAAGAGAATCATCATGTCCCGGGATGCCGTTGTTTAAGTAAGAAGTAGCCGGGATGCCAGCGCCGTTTAATACTGCACTGACCAGCTCCTCACGGTTGATCGCCAGGGAGATGGCCTTTCTTACGTTCACATTGCTTAAGTACTGGTCGTTTAAGTTCAGGGAAATGAATGCGGTTCCCAGCGGATGGTAAGCAGTGATCTCATCTGCGTAATTGGTCTCATACTGGCTTAACAGGCTTGCGTTTAAGTCTGCCAGGTCAATGTCGCCGTTCTCATATGCGATCAGCTTGGTCTGGTCATCATCGTAGTAGATGATATCCAGCTCATCCAGATTTACATCGCCGCCATGGTAGTCCTCGTTCTTTACCAGAACAACCTGGGTGGTATCGTCGTTTTCTGCGATCTTGTACGGACCGGTACCGATCAGGTCGGTGCCAAGACCCCAGTTCTCACCAGCTTCGGTACATGCATCCTCCGGGAAGATATCTGCGTAGGAAGTACCAATATTCTTTACGAACGGAGCAAATGGGTACTCCAGGGTAATGTTGAAGTGGTAGTCATCCACGATCTCAAAACCGGACAGCTCGGTGGCATTGCCAGCCAGCATATCCTGTGCGCCCTGGATCATGTTGAAGTAAGCGGTGCTCTTTGCGGCGGTAGCCGGAGTGAACATACGCTCGAAGGTGAACTTAACATCCTTACTGGTCAGCTCGGTGCCGTTGGTGAAATGTACACCCTGCTTTAACTCGAAGCTGTAGGTCAGGCCGTCATCGGAAACAGTCGGGAAATCGGTTAACAAAACTGGCTCCTCGTTGTTGTCATCGTCGAAACGAAGCAGGCTCTCCGTCACCTCATCTGCGATGGATGCGGATCTGGAACTGGTGGAAGTCTGCATGTCCAGGCCCTCGCCGGAGCTTGCCTGGCCAAAACGCAGAACCTTCTTTTCGCCGTCTGCAGCTGCGGTCTCAGTGCTCTCTGCTGCAGCACCGTTCTGGTCTGCTGCTGTGGTGCTCTCGGAAGTCTTGCCGCCGCAGCCGCTTAATGCCAGGGCTGCAACACTGGCAGATACCAGAGCAGTTAAAAATTTCTTTTTCATAACTTTTCTCCTCTCTTGTGGAACTTTTATGAAGGCGCGTTCAGAGGAAATTTCCCTCTAAACACAAAAACCGGAACCCCCGGAGATCCGGGGAATTCCGGTTGCTTTACGGAGATAGAGAGATTTGAACTCTCGCGCCGGTTGCCCGACCTACCGCATTTCGAGTGCGGACCCTTCAGCCACTTGGGTATATCTCCATTTGTTACCGGCACTGTAACACTTTGCCGCAGTAACTTAGATAGTATACACGAAAAATGGCTGATTGTAAATATCCCTGTCTCTATTTCTTTGCTATTTTATGCCATTTATAGGAAATTTTCCGCTTCAAAAATTCCTACTTCCCAAAGTACGCGTCCACGCCGTCTGCCAGACCGGTTCCCAGCGTATCCAGCGTTGCCGCAGAGTGGTCAGAACCGCCATCTCCAAGTTCGATGTCGATAGACGGAATGGTGGAATAAGAAGTCTGGGTCAGGTCCATCGCCATGCTGCCGCCGGAGAAGATCTTTACGCCTGCGCCCTTCAGGCCTGCCACCAGGCTCTCACCCAGCGCGTTGTGCTGCTGCCAGTGGGACGCTACCGGTTCCATGGCACGGTAGGAAGCCACATTCGGAACGCTCATATAGAATGCGCCCTTGTTGCTCTTTGTGGAATCCCAGTGCAGCGCAATGTGGCAGTCTGCCAGGTTGTTCGCCAGTACGGTACGCGCTACATTGTCGAGCTGAACATCGTCGCTCTCACGGATCATCAAAACGTCATAGCCGCGGGCGAGAAGCTTGTCTTTTAACACTTTCGCCATAGCAAGGGTCACCTTCGCCTCCGGAGTTCCGTCCGCAAAGGTCATGCCTCCGGATACCGCTACCGCCGTAGTAGCTCCGGCGCTTGTGGTACCGCTCGTCACTTTCGGGGTTCCGTCCGGGTGGCACTGGGTCTTTACGCTGCTGCCGCCCTTGGTTCCATGGCCCGCGTTGACGCAGACCACCTTATTTTTGCGGCTGGATGCCTCAGAGCGGTACAGAATGGCCTTGCCGCTGTTGATCTTTGACAGGGAAGCGTACTTCCAGTCCATGTTCAGGCCAACCTCGCCTGCGTTCTGGGAAGATTCCGCTAAAGCACCTGACTGGCTGCTCTGGTCGGAAGGCCCGGCAGTTTCCGCCGGTTTTTCTGTTGTAAGATAAGCAGATGCCGCATAGCAGGTTTTTCCGTCATACTCCACCTGGCTCCAGGTTCCGTTATCCCCGGTACGTTTTAACGCGGTTCCGTTTGCAGGAGCCGCAACCACCTCTGCGCCCGGTGCAGGAGAAACCCGCAGATTTAACGTGGTCGCTTTCACATACACCGTTTCATCCCGCGTTTCCATGGCAGGCGCGGATTCTGTGGTCAGCTGCGCTTTGTTCTCGCTGATTCCCGCTGTCTGGTCCGGTGCTTTCTGTCCGTCCGCATCCGTCCCAGCCTGATCCGCCGCATCATTTCCCACCTGCGCCGCAGTTTTTGCCCCGGCCACCTCTACTTTTTCATATTTGGACTGACATCCCGCAGTCATGAGCATCACGGCTGCCGCCATTCCAATCAATACACTCTTCTTTCTCATCGGATGATGGTTCCTCCCCCAACAACATAATCTCCGTCGTAAAATACTACAGCCTGTCCCGGTGTCACGGCACGGACCGGTTCTGAGAATCGGCACTGCACCAGATCTTCCCCGATCTCCTCAATCACACACGGAGAACCTTTATGGCTGTAGCGGATCTTTGCCGATACCTCCATCGGCTGTCCGTGAAGTCCGTCGATCGCCATCCAGTTTAACTTGTTGCAGACCAGGGTGTCGGTGAACACGTCTCCCGCCTCACCGATGACGACCTCATTCGTCTCCGGGCGGATCTCCGTCACAAACACCGGATGGCCCATAGCAAGGTTTAATCCCTTTCTCTGACCAATGGTGTAGTGCGTGATACCCTCGTGGCGGCCGATCACGGTTCCGTCTGCCGTCACAAAGTTGCCTGGTCCCGGCACGTTTTCTGCCTCGCGCTCAATAAATCCGGCATAGTCGTTATCCGGGATAAAGCAGATTTCCTGGCTGTCTGCCTTGTGTGCCACCTGCAGGCCGATATCCTCCGCAATCTTGCGGATCTGGTCTTTGTTGTACTCGCCCACCGGCATCAGCGTGTGGGAAAGCTGATCTTGCGTTAAGTTGTAAAGCGCATAGGTCTGGTCTTTCGCCGCGGTTGCGGACTTCTTTAAGGCATATCTGCCATTTGGCAGTTTTTCCACACGGGCATAGTGACCGGTCGCAATGTAATCTGCCCCGATGTCGAGGCTTCTCTTTAACAGGGACTCCCACTTTACATAGCGATTGCAGGCAATGCAGGGGTTCGGAGTGCGCCCGCATAAATACTCGCCCACAAAATAGTCCATGACATTGTCCTTGAACTCTTTTTTGAAGTTCATGACATAGTAGGGGATCTCCAGCTGCCATGCCACGCGTCTTGCGTCATCAACGGCAGAAAGACCACAACAGCCTCCGTTTTCCTGCTGCGCGGTCTCCTCTTCATCCTGCCAGATCTGCATGGTGACGCCGATGACGTCGTACCCCTGCTGTTTTAAAAGCCAGGCGGCAACCGATGAATCGACGCCGCCTGACATTCCAACTACTACCTTCTTTTTGTTCTCTGCCTGAATCAATATTCTTCTTCCTCTTCGCCTTCGCTGATATCAGACTTCGGCTTCTCCAGACCTTCGATCTTGATGCCGTTCTTCTCAGCGTAATCCCACAGAGCTGCATGAATTGCTTCCTCTGCCAGTAAAGAACAGTGTACCTTAACCGGCGGAAGTCCGTCAAGTGCTTCCATAACGGCTTTGTTGGTTACTTCCAGAGCTTCCTGGATGGATTTGCCCTTTACCATCTCGGTTGCCATACTGCTGGTTGCAACTGCAGCGCCGCAGCCGAAGGTTTTGAACTTACAGTCCTGGATGATGCCGTTGTCATCGATGTCCAGGTAGATTCTCATGATATCGCCGCACTTTGCGTTGCCGACGGTGCCGACACCGCTTGCGTTCTCAATCTCACCAACATTTCTCGGATGCTGGAAATGGTCCATTACTTTATCTGAATACATAGTGTTTCTCTCCTTTTCTTACGCCAAAAACATTATTTTGCCTGATACTTGATGAAATCCTCGTACAGCGGGGACATGCTGCGCAGTCTTGCCACGATTGCCTTTAAGTTGTCTACGGTGTAGTCGATATCTTCTTTTGTAGTCTCCTCGCTTAAGGTCAGACGCAGGGAACCATGCGCGATCTCGTGAGGAAGTCCGATTGCTAACAGGACATGGGACGGATCCAGGGAACCGGAGGTACATGCAGAACCGCTGGAACCGCAGATGCCCTTGTCGTCTAACATGATCAGCATGGACTCACCCTCGATGAACTGGAAGGAGAAGTTTGCGTTGTTCGGAAGACGGTTCTCACGGCTGCCGTTGATGCGCGCATACGGAATCTCTGCCATAACGCGGTCCATCAGGTAGTCGCGCAGCTCACTCTCGTATCTGGAACGCTCTGCCATGTTTGCTGCTGCAATCTCTGCTGCCTTGCCAAACCCGACAATACCGGTAACATTCTCAGTACCTGCACGGCGTTTGCGCTCCTGCGCGCCGCCATGGATGAAGGAACGGATCTTCACGCCGGTACGGATGTAGAGGAAGCCGATTCCCTTCGGTCCGTTGATCTTGTGGCCGCTGGCACTCATCATGTCGATGTTTAACTCATCTACATTGATCGGCACATGTCCGTATGCCTGTACCGCGTCGGTATGGAACAGGATGCCGTGCTCTTTTGCGATCTGACCGATCTCTTTGATCGGCTGGATGGTTCCGATCTCGTTGTTTGCGAACATTACAGAGATGAGGATGGTGGTCGGGCGGATTGCCTTCTTTAACTCATCTAACTTCAGGAAACCGTTCTCATCGACGTCAATGTAAGTGATCTCGAAACCGTGTTTCTCTAACCACTCACAGGTATGCAGAATTGCGTGATGCTCGATCTTGCTGGTGATGATGTGGTTGCCTTTGCTCTTGTAAGCCTCTGCGGTTGCCTTTAATGCCCAGTTGTCGGACTCACTGCCGCCGCCGGTGAAGTAAAGCTCATTGGTCTTTGCTCCGATGGATTTTGCAATGATCTCACGGCCGTTTGCTACTGCTTTTTTCGGCTCGTCAGAGAAGCTGTAAATGGAAGACGGGTTGCCATAAAACTCAGTGAAATACGGAAGCATTGCCTCTACAACTTCCGGTCTGGTCTTGGTTGTTGCCGCATTATCCAGATAAATTGTTTTCTTCATATATAAGTCCACCTTTCCTGGAAAGATATAAATTAAAATTTTCCTGTCTCAAGGACAGGTTTATTATAGTATCTATTTCATAGTATTTCAATAGGAATTAACAAATTTATGAAGATTTTTCTCGATTTCACGAAAAAGTACAATCCCCGCCCCGGCTTTTCCCACTATATGTGGTATAATCAACCTAACATATACTATGACGTATCACAAGGAGGGTCTATATGAACTACCCGGAAATCCGGTATTTAGAGCGGCTTGCCGACCTGTATCCGACCATCGCGGCCGCTTCTACCGAAGTCATCAATATGGAGGCGATCTTAAACCTCCCGAAAGGAACCGAGCACTTTCTTACCGACATCCACGGCGAGGACGAAGCCTTCGCCCATGTACTGAAAAATGGTTCCGGCTCCGTGCGCCGTAAAGTCAACGAAGTATTCGGAAACACCCTGTCCCAGCAGGACAAGCGCACCCTTGCCACCCTGATCTACTACCCAAGAGAAAAGATGGAGCAGATCTTAAAAGTCACCGAGGACAAGGATGAATGGATCCGCATCACCCTGTACCGTCTCATTGAGATCTGCAAGCGCGCGGCCAGCAAATACACCCGCTCCAAGGTCCGCAAGGCCATGCCGGCTGATTTTGCCTATGTTCTTGAGGAGCTCATTACCGAGAAGGACGACAGCGTAGACAAGGCTTCTTATTACAATGCCATCGTCAACACCATCATCCACGTCGGACGCGGCAAAGAATGCATCATCGCCATGAGCCAGCTCATCCAGCGCCTGGTTATTGACCACTTACATATCGTGGGCGACATCTTCGACCGAGGCCCTGGTCCGCACAAGATCATGGACAAGCTGATGGATTACCACTCCGTCGACATTCAGTGGGGCAACCACGATGTGCTCTGGATGGGCGCTGCCGCAGGCCAGCCGGGCTGTATTGCCAATGTCATCCGTATCTGTGCACGCTACGGAAACCTCGATATCTTAGAGGACGGCTACGGCATCAACCTGCTGCCGCTTGCCACCTTTGCCCTAAACACCTACAGCGATGACCCGTGCACCTGCTTTAAGTTAAAAGGCTCCAACGAATTAAACCAGTACGAGGTGGAAGTCAACTTAAAGATGCACAAGGCCATCTCCATTATCCAGTTCAAGGCCGAGGGACAGCTCATCAAAGCGCATCCGGAGTACCACATGGAGCACCGCAATCTCCTGCACCGCATCGATTATGAGCATGGTACCATCACACTGGATATCCCGGATGAAAACGGCACTATGACACCGCATACCTACACCCTGCTCGACAACAACTTCCCGACCATCGACCCGAAAGATCCGTACGCGTACACCCCGATTGAGGCCGACATCATGGACCGCTTAAGCAAGGCGTTCTTAAACTGTGAAAAGCTCCAGCAGCATGTCAAATTCCTGCTGGCAAAGGGAAGCCTTTACAAGATCTACAACGGAAACCTGCTCTACCACGGCTGTATCCCGTTAAACGAGGACGGCTCCTTCCAGGAGATCGAGATCAATGGCTCCTACTTCCACGGCAGAGCGCTCTACGACATTCTGGAGAGCTACATCCGCAAGGCATTCATGGGCGTATCCGAGCGCGAGAAGACCCTGGGCCGCGATATCATGTGGTACATCTGGCTCAACCAGGATTCCCCGCTGTTCGGAAAGGATAAGATGGCGACCTTTGAGCGCTACTTCCTGGCAGAAAAAGAGACCCATAAAGAAAAGAAGAATCCGTACTACCGCTATCTGGAGAACGTGACCGTGGTCAACCACATCCTGGCCGAATTCGGCCTTCCGGAAAACGGAAGCCACATCATCAACGGACATGTTCCGGTCCGCTCCAAGAACGGTGAGAGTCCGGTCAAGTGCGGCGGCAAGATTCTGGTCATCGATGGCGGTTTCTCCAAAGCATACCAGAAAGAAACCGGTATTGCAGGCTACACCTTAACCTACAACTCCTACGGCCTCATCCTGTCCGCTCTGGAGCCGTTTGAGTCCACGGAAGCTGCGATTGAGCGCGAGATTGACATTCACTCCGACAGCGTCATCGTCCGCCACGCAGACCGCAGAAAGCTGGTCGGCGATACCGACACCGGCGCTGTGCTGCGCGAGAAGATTGCGGATCTGGAACAGCTGCTTATGGCTTACCACAGCGGACTTCTCGTAGAACGTTATGTAAAGAACTAACCATTTCATAAAAATTCCATGCATCTGCTGCATGAATGACTTCCAAAAAGGCAGCCCCCTTCCGGTTCTGTTTGCTGCAGGAGTTTCATATCCTGTAATAACATTTCCGGCCGGGGGCTGCTTTATGTCTTTTTATTCCGGTCTTTCCGAGAAAAAGCGTGCCTTTCTCACCGGCACGCTCCTGCTCACTGCCGCAGGCTTCCTCTGCCGGCTTCTCGGATTCTTTTACCGCATCTTTCTCTCCCGCACCATCGGTGCCGAAGGACTTGGCATCTATAATATGGTGCACCCGGTCTATGGCATCTGCTTTGCTCTCTGCGGAGGCGCCATCCAGACCGCCCTCTCCCAGTACATAGCCGCCCACGAAAACCAGGGTCGCCGGGTCTTTCGCACCGGCCTTGCCATTTCCATGGCGCTCTCCTGCATTCTCGCCTTTCTGATCTGCCGTTATCCGGGCTGGATTGCGTCCCGTATTCTCATGGAACCTCGCTGTGCTCCGTATCTGCCGGTCATGGGTCTTTCCCTGCCCTTTGCCTCCTTCCACGCCTGCGCCAACGGCTACTGCTACGGTGCCCAGAAATCCCGTGTCCCTGCCTTTTCCCAGGTAGCAGAACAGGTAGTCCGCATGACCCTGGTATTCCTGATTGCGGGGAAATGGGCCGCCGATGGCACGGAGATCACCGTGCGGCTGGCTGTGTACGGACATCTGATCGGCGAGATCGGAGCAGCGTCTTTTAACCTGTTATGCCTGATACTGTTTCCGCCACAGAGGAGAAACACGAAACGCGCAGGCTGGATTTCCGACAGTGCTGCAGATTCCAGGAACGCTGCATCCATGCCGCATGATTCGGTCAGCACTGCCCGAACCATCCGTTCTCAGCTGTCTGATCACACAATCCCAAACAGCCATTTGCAGCTTCCGGCGGATGTCTCCTCCTGCTTCATGTCGCTCATGGTCCTGGCGCTCCCTCTTATGGGGAACCGCCTGATTTTAAACCTCCTGGCAGGTGCCGAGGCCGTCTGGATTCCCAACCGCCTGCAGATGTCTGGCTTAAGTGACGCGGAGGCGTTTTCCGTCTACGGCGTCCTCACCGGCATGGCTCTGCCCTTCATCCTGTTTCCCTCCGCCATCACCAATTCCATTGCCGTCCTGCTGCTTCCAAGCGTAGCAAAGGACCAGGCAGAAGGCCGCACGGACAGTATCGCAGGAAGCGTTTCCATGGCACTGCGCTACAGCCTCTACATGGGGATTCTCTGCATCGGCATCTTTGTGCTGTTCGGGCGTCCCCTTGGCACCAGCGTCTTTAAGGAGGAACAGGCCGGACGCTGCATGCAGATCCTGGCCTGGCTCTGCCCTTTTCTCTATCTGGCCGCCACTATGGGCAGCATCTTAAACGGCCTCGGCTGCACCCGCACCACCTTTCTGCAGAGCGTCACCGCCATGCTCCTGCGCCTCTGCTTCGTGGTGGCAGGCATTCCGGTTTTCGGAATCTACGGCTATCTCTGCGGCATGCTGGTCAGCGAAATATTCCTTGCCCTGGCGCACCTTTGGTCCCTGAAACGGAGAATTGCCTTCACCTGGAATGCCTGGGAGATGATCGCAAAACCAACATTCTTTTTGTTTCTGGCTATCGGCATCCACCATTTTATTGCCGGATTTCTTCCTGCCACCGCCGGCGCCATGCCGCTGTTTGTAAAAACCGCGTTTCAGATTCTGATGCTGGCGTTCTGTTATGGGACGCTGCTCTTGTACGCACACATTTTAAAGCAGTAATCGAAAAACAGCCGGGAACCTGATTTTTCTCAGATTCCCGGCTGCCCCTGCAGATTTTATTTTGCTTTTTCCTGCTTTTCCAGTTTCTGCTGTTCTTTCTCTAACTTCTTCTGTTCCTCTTTCTCGAGCTTCTTCTGCGCTTCTTTCTCCGCATGCTCTTTTTCCAGCTGTTCCTGCCGCTGCTGCTTGATACGGCGGAAATAGGAACTCATCTCGTCAGCCATACCGGCAAGGCGGTTCAACAATGTAGAGAAATCGGAAAGCATCTCATCGTCCTGATAATATGGATACACGATGTCGTGGTCGATTTCGCTCCATCCCTCCTCAAACAGCGTTCTTCCCTGGATTTCCACATAGTAACCCTTGTACTTGATAATGTAGTGCAGGGAACGGTAAATGCCATCAGATTTGATATCGATGAGTTTTTTATCATAAATGCGGGTATCTCCAGTCCGGCGGTATACCTTCGGGCGCTCCGCGATGTAGTAATGGTCTGGATCATCATCGAAATCCAGCAGACGGTCCTCAATATAGTTTGCCGGATCATTCTCAAATACCGACGTGATATAGTTGTGGAAGTGAATCCAGTCCTCACGGTACAGGAAGAATACACGGATTCCGATCAGGTCAGTCATGTATTTGTAGTAATTCTTCCGGTTGATGTACTTGTACTGGTCCGGCTGCTCGCTCTTTTTGCGGATGATCTTCTCCAGCAAATGTCCGGCCTTTTTCGTCCGGTAACGGTAGGAATGGATCCCCGCCTTCTCGATATCGTACAGATAATCGTTGACGAAATCCTTTCCTATTTTTTTCAGCTGCGGCTCTATCCGGCAGTAGCTGTCATAGATGGAGTTTAACTCCTCCCACTTCATTCCTGTTTTCTTCAGGGTTTCTTTCTCAATGTTATATTCCTTCAGGAAGTCTTTTTTCTTGATCATATACGCTCCTGGTCTGCTCTCTGCTGCCTGTCTTTCCAGTACGTCTCCCGCAGTCTGCTTTCTATGGAATACCGCACTTTTCCAGACATTCCAGATACTTTTTCGTTATTCTGCCCGCTTAGCGGCCCAGATACTTCAGCATCGTGCGGTACACGCGTCCTACCGGAAGTCCAACTACATTGTTGTAATCCCCGGAGATGCCCTGCACCCAGGCTGCGAAATATCCCTGGATGCCGTATGCGCCTGCCTTATCCATCGGCTCACCGGTCTCCACGTAAGCGCGGATCTGCTCCTCAGTCATGGGGCACACATGCACATCGGTCTTCTCCGCAAATGTGATCTTATCCACCACACTGCCGCTTTCTCCGGACAGTTTTCCACAAAATACCAGGGTGACCCCTGTGTATACCTGGTGGATATGTCCCTGCAGCATGCGGATCATGCGGACCGCGTCTTCTTTGTCCTTCGGTTTTCCAAGAATTTTTCCGTCAAATGCCACTACGGTATCCGCGCCGACCACCACGGCATCCTCTGCCGCGTGCAGTGCCGCAATGTCCTCCGCTTTCTGTCTGGAAAGCTCCATCACAACCTGGTCCGGAATGGTGCTGGTAATGACTTCCTCCACATGGCTCGGCTCTACTTCCGGCTCAATCCCCACCTGACGCAAAAGTTCCAGGCGGCGCGGAGATCCCGATGCCAGAATCACGCGCACATCCTTCTGTTCTATCGTAAGATTCATGTTCTTTTCTCCTGTCATGTTCTGCTGCTTCATTCCCAGGACCTTTCGTTACTGTTCACGCGTTGCGCAGACAGCAATGGATTTTGCCCTGCTTTCCCGTGTTATTCCTCATCTGCCTTCAGAATATAATCCGTGGTCTGGTATACATAGAAGTTCAGCCAGTTCGCGTACAGGGTATTGGATGTATTTCTCCAGGACAGCACTGGTACGTTGAACGGATCATTATCCTCATAATAATTGCACGGCAGCTCCGGGTGAAGCCCCTTGTTCAAGTCGCGGTGATACTCGTTGTTTAAGGTCATGCGGTCGTACTCCGGATGTCCCTGCACAAAGATCTGGCTTCCGGTATCATTCAACACCAGAAAGATTCCTGCTTCCGGAGACTCTGCCGCGATCGTGAGCTCCGGATGTTTCTCGATGTCCTCCCGGCGCACCTCGGTGTAGCGGGAATGCGGTGCCATAACATAATCATCCATGCTGCGGACTAACGGGATCTTGCGGTTTAAGATCTTGTGGCGGTAAATGCCGGCCAGCTTCTTCTCCCGCTTGTATTTTGGGATCCCGTAATGATAGTAAAGGCCTGCCTGCGCGCCCCAGCAGATGTGGAGCGTGGAATGAACATGGGTCTTGCTCCATTCCATAATGGTCTTAAGCTCTTCCCAGTAGTTGACCTCCTCAAACTCCATATTTTCCACCGGCGCGCCCGTAATGATCATGCCATCAAATTTCTGGCGGCGGATCTCATCGAACATCACATAAAACTTGTTTAAATGGCTTGCCGAAGTGTTCTTGGAGATGTGCGTGGACAGCATCAGGAACGTACAGTCCACCTGCAGCGGCGTGTTGGAAAGCGCGCGCAGAAGCTGGGTCTCCGTGTCCTCCTTGATCGGCATTAAATTTAAGATCAGGATCTGCAGCGGACGGATATCCTGGCTCATCGCACGGTTCTCGTCCATCACGAAAATATTCTCGGACTCCAGAATGGCTCTGGCCGGCAGATCATTTTGTACTTTAATTGGCATTTTTTTCTTCCCCCATCATGTTCAGGAAATCCTCCTCGGAAATAATCGGGATTCCCAGTTCTTTTGCTTTTTTATTTTTCGACGAATTGGATGTCACATCGTTGTTGATCAGATACGTGGTCTTCGCGGTAACGGATCCGGTCGCCTTGCCTCCGCGCGCCTCAATGGCCGCCTGCAGCTCCTTGCGATTCGCGAAATGCTCTACCGAACCAGTGATCACAAACGTCATACCTGCAAAAATAGCTGCTTCCGCATTTTCTGCCTCGTTCTCAATGATGAGTTCTGCAAGCAGTCCATCCACCGCCTCGCGGTTCTTCTCCGCGGCAAAATAAGCAATCCAGGCATCTGCCAGAACCGCACCGATGCCGTCCACCGCAGTCAGTTCCTCCTCCGTCGCATGACGCATCCGGTCAAAATCATACTGGAACGAGCGGCAGAGCATCTTCGCGTTCGCCAGGCCAATGCCAGCCACGCCAATGCCGTATACCACGCGCACCAGATTCGTGTGGGATGCTTTTTCTATGGCTGCCATCAGATTCTCGTAAGACTTTTCCCCGAAGCCTTCCATGGAAACAATGGCCTCCTTATGGCGGTCCAGATGGAAAATATCCGCGTAGCTGTGAATAAATCCGGCCGCAATAAACTTCTCAAGCGTTGCTTCAGACAGTCCGTCGATGTTTAAGGCATCCCGGCTCACCAGCAGAGAAAAGCTCTTAATCTTCTTTGCCTGGCAGTCCAGATTGGTGCAGTACAGGGACTTTACGTCGTTCATCTGGCGGATCTGGGTCTCACCGCCGCAGACCGGACAGATTTTCGGTATCACAATGTTTCCGCTGCGCGTTAAATTCTCCGCGATCTGCGGAATGATCATGTTCGCCTTGTACACAGTAATCGTGTCACCCTCGCCCAGCTCCATAGCCTCCATAATACTGATGTTGTGGACGCTCGCGCGGCTTACCGTTGTGCCTTCCAGTTCCACCGGATCAAAAATCGCAACCGGGTTGATGAGTCCGGTCCGGGACGCGCTCCACTCAATCTCGCGAAGTGTGGTCTCACGGATCTCATCCGCCCATTTAAAAGCAATGGAATTGCGCGGGAATTTCGCCGTGCGTCCAAGCGCGTCACCGTAGGCAATGTCATCCATTAAAAGCACCAGGCCATCCGACGGGATATCGTAGCTCTGGATCGCCTCCGCAAACTCCGCCACTGCATCCGGCAGCGTCGCCGCGGTAACCTCTTTGTACTCCACCACATCAAAGCCCTGTGTCTTTAACCATTCAAACTGCTCTTTTCTGGAATTATGGAAACGGCCATGGTCGGTTCCATCATCCGGCAGGCCAGCTGCTTGTGCTGTTGCTCCTGCGTTTTCCACTGCCGCATCGGCAGATTCCAGATCTGCCGGATTTACCGCCCGCACCAGCATAAACGCCTCAAAGTTCACGCTGCGCTTCGCAGTGATCTCGTTGTTTAACTGGCGCACAGAACCGCTGCATAAGTTTCGCGGATTTTTGTACTTCGCGTCTACATCCTCAATTCCCTCGTTGATGCGCGCAAAATCGGAATACTTGATGATGGCCTCACCGCGCAGGATAAGCTGCCCCTGATACGGAATTTTTAACGGCACATTGGAAAACACCCTGGCGTTGTTGGTGATGACCTCTCCGATCTCGCCGTTTCCTCGGGTAACTGCTTTCACTAGCTCGCCGCCCTCATAGGTCAGGACGATTGTCAGACCATCCAATTTCCAGGATAAAAGTCCCTTCTGACTGCCCAGCCATTCCTGCAGCACCGGAACCTCCTTCGTCTTGTCCAGGGAAAGCATCGGCGCCTCGTGGGCCTCCTTCGGAAGCTCACTCAAAACCTCATAGCCCACCTTCTGAGTCGGGCTTCCGGCTAAAACGGTTCCGGTTTCTTTTTCCAGCTCCAGCAGTTCATCGTACAGCCGGTCATATTCAAAGTTGCTCATGATCTCACGGCTCTCCTGGTAATAAGCCCGGGATGCCGCCAGAAGTTCCCGGTGCAGCTCTTTCATGCGCAAAATCTTGTTATCATTTTGTTTCTGATCCATGTTCGTCACCTGCCTGTTTTTGTTACTGTTCTGTTTCCAATTCCGTTTTGTTATCCTGTCTCGCCGACATCCTGGGCTGCTTTCCTGTTTTCTGCCTCGCTCCAACATCCGGCTTTTTTTCTAATCTGACAGTCCGTTTTACGCCTCTTCCCCATCCGGCAGATCCGCCTCCTCGCGCTCCAGGCGTGCCTGCTCCAGCTGCCACTCCAGCTCTTCCAGCTCCTTCGGTGTTACCCGGCGGAAATCTCCGGTATTTAATTTACCCAGCTGAATATTCATGATACGGACACGCTTTAAGGTCACCACGCGGTAGCCAAGCTCCGCACACATGCGGCGGATCTGGCGGTTTAAGCCCTGGGTCAGGATGATCTTAAAAGACTTCGGCCCCGTTGCCTCAACCTTACACGGTCTTGTCGTCACGCCAAGCTCCTTCAGTTCCACACCCTCTCGCATCTTCTTTAAAAACGCGGAGTTAAACGGCTGGTCTACCGTTACCAGATATTCTTTCTCGTGGAAGTTTCCTGCATGCATGATCTCATTCGCAAGCTCGCCCTGGTTTGTCATCAGTAAAAGGCCCTCGGAATCCTTATCCAGGCGTCCGACCGGATACACCCTCGCCGGATATTGGATGAGGTCTATCACATTCGGGGCGCGGTCCTTATCGGATGTGGTGCAGACGATTCCGCGCGGCTTATTTACCACCAGCAGAACCGGCTTTACCTTCTTTGCGCCTGCTGCTTTTCCGACCGGCTTTCCATCACAGACAATGGTTTCCTGTCCGGTCACTTTTTCGCCCATCTCCGCTTTTCGTCCATCGATCGTTACCTTTCCGGCCTCGATCAGGCGGTCTGCCTCTCGGCGGGAGCAGATACCCTGCTCGCTCAGATATTTATTCAAACGAATCTCTTCCATAGTTTTTCCTTTCCAGCCCATATTTTCATACGATCAGCGCAATCCATGCACAGACCTGCAGAACAGTTACTTTTTACAAATAAGCCGAAAACGGCTATCCCCCCACCAGGGAGATAGCCTGTTTCTTATCCGGTTCTTTAGTCGTGAATGAACATGGCATCGCCAAAACTAAAGAAACGGTACCGTTCCTTGATTGCTTCATCGTAAGCATGCAGTACATGCTCGCGTCCTGCCAGCGCGGAAACCAGCATCACCAGTGTGGATTCCGGCAGATGGAAGTTTGTGATCAGGCAGTCCAGAATCTTGAATTTGTATCCCGGATAGATAAAGATCTCGGTCCATCCGCTTCCGGCCTTCAGGATTCCATCCTCGCCGGTGGCAGACTCAATGGTACGGCAGCTTGTGGTTCCCACACAGATCACGCGTCCGCCCGCTGCCTTGGTGTCGTTGATCTTCTTTGCCTCAGACTCCTCTACCATGTAAAACTCGGAATGCATATGGTGCTCCAGCACGTTCTCCACCTTAACCGGACGGAAGGTTCCAAGACCTACATGAAGGGTTACATGCGCAATTTTCACGCCCATCGCCTCAATCTGCGCCAGCAGCTCTTTGGTGAAATGCAGGCCAGCAGTCGGTGCGGCTGCGGAACCGTCGTGCTCTGCGTAAACGGTCTGGTAACGGTTCTTATCCTTTAACTGATGGGTGATGTACGGCGGAAGCGGCATCTGTCCCAGCTGGTCCAGGATCTCCTCAAAAATGCCCTCGTAAGAGAACTGGATCAGGCGGTTGCCCTCATCGACCACATCGATGACGGTTCCCTTTAACAGACCCTCTCCAAACACAATGACGGTTCCCGGCTTACATTTCTTGCCCGGTTTTACCAGAGTCTCCCAGATGTCGTTCTCGCGGCGCTTTAATAACAGCACCTCGATTTTTGCCTGGGTGTCTTCCTTCACACCAAACAGGCGCGCCGGGATAACCTTGGTATTGTTGATGACAAGACAGTCGCCCGGTCTTAAATACTCAGTGATGTCGCGGAAATGACGGTGTTCCATCTCTCCGGTGTTCTTATCCAGCACCAGCAGTCTGGAGGAAGAACGGTCCTCCAGCGGATCCTGCGCGATCAGTTCCTGCGGAAGGTCAAAATAAAAGTCTTTTACATTCATGGTTTCCATTGTATTATCTTCTTTCTGTATCTTCATGCAATACTATAGTTTCTTTTTCAAAGTCCGGCAATTCCCTGCTTTTTCATTTCCAGAGTTCCGGCAAATTTAGTTTCCGTCAGCTGCTGCCTGTGTTTCCTGCGCAGCCGTCTCTGCCTGTGCCTCACTTCCGGTCTCTGCGCCGACACTCACCTGTGCACCACCCTCAGAACCGTCAGCTGCTACATCCTGACCGTCTTCTGAACTTGCGGAAGTTTCATTGCCCGCAGCAGTCTCATCGCCTCCGATGACTACTTCCGGTTCGTTTCCGTTATCATAGACCGGAGAACCATCCCGGAGCACGCCGTACACGCTGTTAAGGTCCTCATCCGAGTTCAGTGCTTCCTTTAATTTTACATTGACACTGGAAGCCAGTCTGCGCACTTCCTCAGAGTGATTGGAGCGATCGATAAACTGCAGGGTCTCCTCCGAAAGATCCGCATCGTTGATGATGTGGTAATTTCCCTCGCTGTCCTTCTCCACATAGCACCACATGATCATCGGCGCCGATGTTTTTACGGAATGGAATTTAATGTCCGCGAGCGCGTAAACCAGCCAGCTGTCCGCTGTCACGCCATCGCGCACATAGGTGGTGATATTCTCAAAATCCTGCACATATTTGGAGTTGCTGCGCAGGCGTGTCTTCTCCGCCTCCATTTCCGTAAAGGAAAGACCGGTCACACCGTAAATCTCATTCATAGTCTCCGCATCCCCTGCTGCCCGGGCTGTAAAATACTTCTTCATCAGACTTAAGAGCTCCGGCACACTGTCATGCGTCAGATTCTCCGTTGCGTACGGATCCTCATTTTCTGTTTCTTCCGGCTGTGTTTCTGCCTCTGTATCGGTTTCATTCTCACCAGACTCCGCACCAGGCTCCTCCGCCATGGTCTCCGGCTCTGCTGTCTCCACAGTCTCCGTCACCGCCGCAGATTCCTCCGCACGGAATTTCGCATGATCCGCAAGCACGATAATAATCATGAGCACGATCACGACCAGCGGGACGATCAGAACCGGGAGCAACGCTTTTTTCTCTGTATCCGCATCGTTTTCTCCAAAAAAGTTCCAGTTATGCTTCATAAAATAAGTTCCTCCTGTCAGCATTCCGGCCACGCCATTCCTGCATGCCCGGACACTATTCAGATAGTCAAATATGTTACCGTTCATACAAAATTTTCAGTCTGGAAAATTCCTGTCTATGAACTATAACATCATATCAAAATCGCCCTCAAAAATCAATAAATACCCCTTGCAAATCCGAAAAAAGTATAGTATCATGATAGAGATGCGTCTGTAGCTCAGTGGATAGAGCAGTGGCCTCCGGAGCCGCGTGCGTAGGTTCGATTCCTATCAGACGCATTCTTTTATTACAAAAAAGTCCTGTAGAGATCTATGCGCTCTGCAGGACTTTTTGTTTACTGCCATGGGGGTTACATTTCAGAAACACTTATGTTAAGATAAAATCACGAAAAAGTTCACAAACCATTGCCTTCACAGAAAGGAAGTGTTTTTATGCCATTATTAAAAAGTCATTATACATCTGAAGATTACTGGAATCTGCCAGAAGGAGAACGTGCTGAGCTAATCGATGGAAAATTTTACGACATGGCACCACCCAGCCGGATTCACCAGCGGTTGGTGATGGAACTTTCTGCTACAATTCGGGACTATATCAAAAAAAATCATGGGAACTGTCAGATTTATCCTGCTCCGTTCGCCGTCAATATCGACGCCAACGACAAAGACTGGGTAGAACCCGATATTTCTGTGATCTGCAATCCAGACAAACTGACTGACCGCGGATGTTCCGGTGCCCCGGATCTCATTTTTGAAATTGTCTCCCCTTCCAGCCGACGCATGGATTACAATATCAAAAATGGCATTTATGCTCAGGCCGGAGTCCGGGAATACTGGATTGTGGATCCGGTAAAGGAACGCGTCACCACCTATCACTATGAGGTAGATGCCGCCCCTGTCATCCACACATTCGACCAGGATATTCCCGTCGGTATTTACGATGGCCTGTCCATTCGAATCAACGACTTACTCTAAATTACACCCAGGAGGATACCCTTATGTTAATCAGAACTGCCACCATGCATGACCTTGATGCTGTCACCGCCGTAGAAGCAGCATGTTTCCCGCCCGCCGAGGCCGCTACCCGCGAGGACTTCGAACACCGCCTTGCCCACTACAGCGATCACTTCTGGCTGATGTTCGACGGCGATAAACTCATTGCCTTCGTAGACGGCATGGTCACGGACGAAGCTGATTTAACCGATGAAATGTATGAACGTGCTGAACTCCACAGCAAAAACGGTGCCTGGCAGATGATCTTCGGCGTCAACACCATCCCGGAATACCGCAAACACGGCTATGCTGGAGAGCTCATCAAGCGCGCTATCTCTGACGCAAAGGTCCAGGGCCGCAAAGGACTGGTGCTCACCTGTAAGGATAAGCTCATCCACTACTACGCAAAATTCGGATTTGTAAATGAAGGCGTCTCCGCATCCGCCCACGGCAACGTAACCTGGTATCAGATGCGGCTGACCTTTTAAATGTAATAAGGTTCGAAGGCGGGCTATTCTACGATAATAAATAAAGCAACCCGAAAAATACTGGTGAAAACTGAGAACTTCTCACTCTATCAGTATTGTTCTGGTTGCTTTAATTTTTCTAGTGGAGTCAGTACAGTAGAAGTTTCGGGAACGCCGTACAGAATTAGCAGGCACATTGGAATTTTCTTTGTGCGCGAGCATAGCGTCTCCCCGAAGACCCTTGTTTGAGCGAGCATAGCGAGTGAGTTTGGGTCGCAGGGGAGACAATAGGCGGCGGAGCGCACGAAGTACAAAATTCCACTTAGTGCCTGCGTTTCTGTACGGTGTTCCCGAAACTTCGGACCTTATTAACTATAATGCTACAGCGACAATCCACCCTTCGCTCTCGCCCTCCGGTCGCGGATCGACTGGATCACCGGTACCAGGAACATTGCCACGAGACCACCTGCGAATCCATTGTTGTACAGGTTCATGCCTCCATACACGATTCCCACATTCAGCGCTACGGAAGAATGTAAGAATCCGGCGATCACACCGGCAATGATGCCGAACTCTCCGGCAATCGGCGCAAGCGTCGTGGAAAGAAGCAGAGCCAGAATCGCGGACGGGTCGGTGATGCTCCAGCTCTTTGCCTCACTGGCTATGAGCACACCTGCCATAACCGGAAGAATGTTCCGTAAATGCTTACCGGTCGCGCTGAAGCCAACCACGGTAAAGATACCGCCGATGGTCGGGCCGTTTAAGTCCGCGCCTACCATGACTACAAACAGCATCGCAGCCAGACCGTTTACACCCATGTTGATCATGACGGCCGCTCCGCCCTCGGACTTGTAATAATCGGTTCCGCCAAGTCCATACGACCGCAGAATGCTGCGGTAATCTTCCAGCGCCATAGGATCTGTCACAATGCCATAGATGATCATGGCGCCGAACAGAATGGACAGCAGAATAATAAATGTCTGGTTCTGACCGGTAAACCAGATCAGTCTTGACTCAATCGTTACCCCAAACGATTTCAGGATGGACACGATCACCGTCGCGATAATGCCCCCCGCAAACCCCACATTATAAAGAGAATAACCTTTATGGGAATAGTGAACATGGGTACTTAACGGCGGCAGCACGAATCCAATGATAATGCCTGTAGCCGCACACAGAAGGAAGCGCATCGGCAGCGGCAGATCCACAATATGCATAACCTGGCTCACGATCGGAGAAAGACTCGTCCCGTAAAAACCGACATACAGGTAACGCTTCACCGTAGTCTTATGATACTTTGCGTAAAGGAACACACCCACTAAAATCATCCAGATGTTTAACAGGTTCTTTCCAAACAAAGAAAATCCGAACATCAGACAGGTGGATGTAACCGTATGTCCGTCAAAGTTCATATCCAGCGCATACATAATGCCGATACAGATGAGCGTCAGCACACCCGCATTGATAAACGCCGCACCGACACCTCCAATCACGAAATAGTCCGTGATCAGGAAGTCCGGTTCCCTTATAATCTCCACAATTCCACGAAAGATCTCATCTACCGGCTGCATAAACAGTCCGGCTATAATAAAATAAACCGGAAGCAGGGACAGAATCAAAAAGCATTTCTTTTTTGAAAGGGGTCTCTGTATTCCAAATCGATTCATCTATTCCTCCATCATCCCAGGAACGCGGTTATTCCGAAATAAAACAGAACGATCACGCCAAGCACGATCCGGTAATAACCAAATACCTTAAAGTTGTTTTTTCTGATGTAACCCATCAGGAATTTGATGGAGTACACGGATACTACAAAAGCGATCACCATACCGGCGATCAGGTAGAACAGTTCCAGTCCGGTAAAGTGGAAGCCGAATTTAACCAGCTTTAACAGGCTCGCGCCAAACATGACCGGAATTCCCAGGAAGAAGGAAAACTCTGCTGCCGCGCTGCGGGAACATCCAAGGATCATGGCACCAAGGATCGTGGAACCGGAACGGGAAGTGCCCGGAACCAGGGAAAGAACCTGGAACAGGCCGATGAGCAGTGCTGTCTTATAAGAAATTTGGCCGGTACGCTGGATCGGGAAATCCGTGTACTGGTTGTGGTTCTCTAAAAGGATGAACAGCACACCATAAATGATGAGCGTTGCCGCTACCACATAGCCGTTATAAAGATGGGCATCCATCCAGTCATCTAACAGAAGTCCAAACACAGCAGCGGGAACACAGGCTACCACAATCTTCATCCATAACTGTACCGTTCCGATTTTCTGTGCTCTGGTCTTGCCCGGATCAAACGGGTTCAATTTTCTAAAATACAGCACAACGACCGCCAGGATCGCGCCAAGCTGGATCACCACGCGGAACATGGACATAAACGCGTCTGTTACGTTTAAGTGGATGATCTCATCCACCAGAATCATGTGTCCGGTACTGCTGATCGGAAGCCATTCCGTAAAGCCCTCCACAATACCAAGCACGATTACTTTCAAAAACTCAATAAAATCCATTTTTCTGCCTCATTTCTTTTTCTTTTTTGTATCCGCCCCGCTTTTACTTCTCAACATTCTCAATCTGCCAGTCGATCGGCGTAAGGCCGTGCTCTTCCAGAAACGCATTCGTCTTGCTGAACGGTCTGCTTCCAAAGAAACCTCGATATGCGGAAAGCGGGCTTGGATGCGGTGCCTCCAGGATCAGATGCTTCGGATTATTCAGCATCGCTTTTTTCGCCTGTGCCGGACGTCCCCAGAGGATAAAGACCATCGGGCGGTCCTGCTCATTTAAAATTTTGATCGCCGCGTCAGTAAACTCCTCCCAGCCGATTCCATGATGGGAATTGGCCGCATGAGCACGCACCGTCAGAACGGTGTTCAGCATCATGACACCCTGCTTCGCCCATTTAACCAGATATCCGTTGTTTGGTATGTAGCAGCCCAGATCATCGTGCAGTTCCTGGTAAATATTTACCAGAGACGGAGGAATCTCCACATCCGGCTTTACAGAAAAGCACAGGCCGTGCGCCTGCCCCACGTTGTGGTATGGATCCTGTCCCAGGATCACAACCTTTACATCGGAAAGCGGCGTAAACTCAAACGCATTGAAAATATCGTTCGGATCCGGAAAGATCTGCCTCGTCTCATACTCATGTTTTACTGTCTCATATAGTTTTCGGTAATATGGCTTTTTAAACTCCCCGCTTAAAGGGGCAAGCCAGTCATTTGCAATCGCGCCCATAATTTCTCCCTTCTTTTCCGGCATTCCTGCCTGCGAACGCCGCTACGGCGCAGTGTCCGCCATGCACCGCCCACACTGCCTTCCTACAGCCGCACAGAAATGCCCCGCTCACGCAGATACTGCTTTAAATCGCGGATTTCCAGTTCTTTATAGTGGAACAGCGATGCTGCAAGCGCCGCGTCCGCCTTTCCTTTGGTAAGGGCATCATAAAAATGCTCCTTCGTTCCCGCGCCGCCGGAGGCAATGACCGGAACCGACACATTTTCCGCGATCAGGGCAGTCAGCTCGTTGTCGTAACCGGCCTTAGTCCCATCGCAGTCCATGCTGGTGAGCAGAATTTCTCCCGCGCCCATGGCATCTGCCTTCATGGCCCATTCCACGGCATCCAGTCCGGTATCAATGCGTCCGCCATTCTTGTATACATTCCATCCGGAACCATCTTCCCGGCGTCTTGCATCGATTGCCACGACCACGCACTGGCGTCCGAATTTATCCGCCGCACTGCTGATGAGTTCCGGTGTGTTGATGGCGGAAGAATTGATGGAAATTTTGTCTGCGCCCTCGCGCAGCAGCCGCCGGAAATCTTCCACGGTACGGATGCCTCCGCCTACCGTAAACGGAATGAACACGGTCTCAGCGACCCGGCGCACCATATCCACCACCGTCTCTCTGGCATCCGAAGAAGCTGTGATATCCAGAAATACCAGTTCATCGGCACCGGCCTTGTCGTATGCTGCCGCAATTTCAACCGGATCTCCGGCATCCCGGAGATTCACGAAATTGACTCCTTTTACCACCCGCCCGTTGTGGACATCCAGGCAGGGAATGATTCTCTTTGTAAACATATGCTGCTCCTCCTTCAAACTGCCCTGTCTGTTACAGGCTGATGAAATTTTTCAGGATCTGAAGTCCCACCTCGCTGCTCTTTTCCGGATGGAACTGACAGGCAAACACATTGCCCTGCTCCACCGCCGCATGAATGTGGGTGCTGTACTCTGTTGTTGCCGCCACAATCTCCGGATCCTCTGCCTTTAAATAGTAGGAATGCACAAAGTATACATAAGAGCCGTCCGGAATTCCCGCAAACAGTCTGGTTCCCGGCTTAATCTCCAGGGAATTCCAGCCCATATGCGGAATTTTCAGCCCTGGACTGTCCGGAATTTTTAAGATCTGGCCCTTTAACAGACCAAGTCCTTCCACGCCATTGCTCTCATCGCTGCGCTCAAACAACAGCTGCAGTCCCAGGCAGATGCCAAGAAGAGGCGTTCCCTTCTTTACCGCAGAGCGGATCACATCCACCAGTCCATACTGATGCAGGCGTTCCATCGCATCGCCAAACGCGCCAACCCCCGGCAGGATCAGCTTGTCTGCCGCGAGGATGAGTTCCTTATCTCTGGTTACAACCGGCTGCTCACCCAGGGCGATCAGCGCTTTTTCCACACTTCGTATATTTCCGGCATCGTAGTCAATAATCGCTATCATCGGTCTCCTCCATGCAGTTACTGGTTATCAGATTTATATTTTATTCTACATTATAATCACTTTTTAACATCCAGTCTACCGAATTTTCATGCACGCCCTGCGCCCGTTTTTTCAACTCTTCGGTTGTCTGCGGGAAGGTCTGGTTTACCCGCAGAAAAAACGAGCCCTGGTTAAAGAACGCTGTTTTCTCAAATGGGAAACGGATCACGCCCGGATTCGCGAATCCCACCCCGAGCTCCAGGATCACCAGGTCTTTGTTAAAGGTCCCGGTAAGCCACTGCGTGTAGCGGTTCCACTGCGGCAGATATCCTTCCTCTATGTATGGATGTGCCTCAATGGTGTTGCCGGTCAGCGGCGCGCCGCAGTGGGGGCAGATACCGGACGGGATCTCATCCGGCTCCCAGATATCCTTCGTGCATCCGGCAGAACACTGTTTCCAGGTCTCGTTTCCGCACGGTGCGACAATGCGCTGCACCCGCTTATCCTTCGGTTTTTCCTTTACCGGGAAGAGGCGGTCCATCAGTACCTGGGTCTGTTCATCTGCAGCCGGGCAGGACACCTCCTCCCTATGGATTTCTTCTGTCACGGCAGTCTCCGTCTGGCTCCCCAGTTCTGTGTCAAAGATCAGGGCGTCCGTCGCCATAGTAATGATGAAATAATCCTTATCCTTCACCAGTTCATACAAATTTCCGTAAGCCTTTCGCAGACGCGCCTCCTGCTCTGCGTCTCCGCGCTTCCATTTCCACTCCTCGCCAAGGCCGATCAGAAGTTTCTGACATCCTGAAAGGCGCGCGTATAACTCTGCTGTATTCATAATCGCTGCTCTCCTTTTTCTCCATATATTTCTTCATACACCTCAAACCACGCCATACACTGCTCATGCCAACGCGCCCAGGCTTTGTCCCTCCTGATTTTCGCTGCTGTCACATTTTCCAGCAACTCCGTTGACTTACCCTGCATTCCAGCGTTCTTTATCACTGGCACTTCGTCTGTCTCCATCTCTGCAATCCTGGCTTGCGGTTCCGCTCTGAACTCCACTTCCGTCCCAGCTGCCCCGGAAACCAGCGCCTCAGCCTCTGCTTCCTCTGAAACCAGCGCCGCAGGCACTCTCATCCAGTACGCCTCCGACTGCTTCCACTCCTCCAGAAGCCCCAGGTACTCCGCCTCCAGCCGTTCATACTCCAGCTCCTCCGGCTCCAGCTTTTCGTATACCAGACGCAGCTTCCAGTCGGCGTAGGCATCCTCTGTGGAAATTTCCCGGAGCCGGTGCCGTTCCGCTTTCGGTACGGCCCGCATGCCCTCTAAGAGTGCCGCGTCCTCCGCTTTTACCTGCGCGGAAAGTTCCTCGCCATACTCCTCTGCCTTCTGTTTTTTCTCCAGATAATGCTCATATCCAAACGGATAGTACATCGTGCTTTCCCCGTCAAAGATCAGCACACTCTCTGCCACCTGACGGATAAAATACCGGTCGTGGGACACAAACAGAATCGTTCCTTTATAGGCCTGGAATGCGGATTCCAGCGTCTCCTTCGCCTGCACATCCATATGGTTGGTGGGCTCGTCCAGCACCAGGAAGTTCGGACGGCTCTGCAGAAGTTCCGCCAGCACCAGTCTTGCCTTCTCGCCACCGGATAAATCACTCACCCGCCGGGATGCCAGTTTCCCCGGAAACAGATACATGCCCAGAATGTTCCGCACCTCTTTTTCCGTCATGGATGGGAACAGATCGTGAAAATGCTCTGCCACAGACTTCTCTGACTGAATCTCCGCCGAATGCTGGTCAAAATACCCGATGGTGATGTTGTTTCCCAGCACGCACCGCCGCTCCACGGACTTGTCTCTCTCCTGAAACGGCTGCAGAAGGCCTGCTACCGTCTTTAAAAACGTACTCTTTCCGGCTCCGTTCGCTCCCAGAATGCCGATCTTCTGCCCGCGCCGAATCCGAAGCGTAATCTCCAGAAGCGCATGGTCATAGCCGATTTTCAAATGCTCTGCCTCAAAGACCCACTTGCTGCCCGGAATCAGCGGTTCGATATTGCCGGTAAACAGATGCACATCGTCCTCCAACGGCGCCTCCACGCGCTCCATCCGCTCCAGCTGTTTTTTCTTCGCCCGGGCAAAGGAGGCCTTGGTTGGCTTATGCCGGAAGCGCTCGATCACGCCGTTTAACCGTTCCTCTTCCTCCTTCTGCCGTTCCCAGGTTTTTCGCTGCCGCTCGATGCGCTTGCGCTTTTCCGCCCGGTATTCGCTGTAGTTGCCCGCGTACCGGGTCAGCTTCCCGTCAGAAATCTCCACAACGGCCTCTGCCACCTGGTCTAAAAAGAACCGGTCGTGGGACACCAGCACCACTGCATGTTCATACCGCTTCAAATACTGCTCCAGCCACTGGATCGTGGCAATATCGAGATGGTTCGTCGGCTCATCCAGCAGCAAAATATCCGGTTTTTCCAGAAGCAGGCGGATCAGCGCGATCTTTGTCTGCTCGCCGCCGGAAAAATCACCGATCTTTTTGTGCTTGTCTGTCCGGGCAAACCCAAATCCGGTAAAAATCCGGTCATACTCCTGCTCGTACTCAAACCGTTCCCGGTCAAAGGTGTCTTTGCATGGACACGCCGCCAGAAGGATTTCCTCCACCGTCTGTTCCCGTTCCGTGAAAGCCTGCTGCCGCAGCATCCCCACCGTCAGCTGACGGGAACGCGTCACTCCGGCTCCCTGGCGCTTATCGTCCCGGTCCAGGGAAAGCTCTCCCGCAATCAGTTTAAGCAGCGTCGTCTTTCCCGCGCCATTTCGCCCCACCAGCGCAATCTTCTCATTTCCTTTTATCTCAAAGTCCACATGGGAGAGAATGACATGTCCTCCCGCTGAGACTGTTCCATCTGTAATCTGATATAACACCAAAAACCCTCTTTTCTCACTTCACTGGTAACAGTGTAGCAAAAAAAAGAGGGTTTTAAAAGTTTTTTCGTGAGGAATACAAAATCCCGATTAATGATCCTGCACCCGCGCAAAGACAAAGTTCGTCCGCGCCAGCATTTTCCCATCTTCCCCGTAGATCACCGACTCCACATAATCCAGGGAATGGCCGCGCTTGATCACATCCGCCGTACAGGTTAACGTCTGAACGCCGTCTGCCGGACGCAGGTACTGAATATCACCGGATGCCGTCACGCCATTGGTCTTTCCATCACTTAAAAACGCAATGCCCGCTGTCATATCACTGAAATGGAACAGCCAGCCGCCGTATCCAATCCCCCGGAAATTCATCATATCTTCCTTTAACGGCACTGTCATCTTCACATGTCCGTCCGAAAGCTCCGTAAAGGTAATGTCATACTGCTTTGTCATGCCATCCATAACCTCATGGCACAATGTCATATCTTTTTCCATAATCATTCTCCTTAAATCCAAAAGCACCAGAAGCCGTTTCCAGCCCCTGGTGCTCATTTCTATCCGAATACCGGATCGTAAATCAGATTATTTTGCTTCTTTGGCTTTCTTGATCTCCTCGATCATGTGCGGAACAACCTCGAACAGGTCGCCTACGATGCCGTAATCTGCGCACTCGAAGATCGGAGCGGTCTCGTTGTTGTCTACTGCGATGATCAGCTCGGAATCCTGCATACCAGCTTTGTGCTGGATCGCGCCGGAAATACCAAGCGCAACGTAGATACGCGGATGAACGGTCTTACCGGTCTGGCCTACCTGATGGTCAGAAGACAGCCAGCCTGCGTCGGTTACTGCACGGGATGCGCCTACAACGCCGCCGCCCAGAGCCTCTGCCAGCTCCTCTGCCAGCTTAATGCCCTTCTCCGGATCTTTGCTGATACCGCGGCCAACGCTGACAACGATATCTGCGCCGATTAAGTCAACCAGCTTCTTGGACTCTTTTACAACTTCCAGAACCTTGGTTCTTAAATCTGCATCGGTTAAGGAGAACTGAGCCATCTCGATCTCGCAGGCGTCTGCTTTCGCCTGATCGAACTCTGCCTTCTTCATAACGCCCGGACGTACGGTGGACATGCACGGACGGAAACGCGGGCAGATGATGGTTGCCATCAGATGGCCGCCGAATGCCGGACGGGTCATCTTTAAGTTGGTGTCCTCCATTTTAAATTTAACCTTCTCCAGATCGATGGTGGAGGACTCTTTTAAGAACTGTACGTAGCGCTCCATATCGATATCCAGATGGGTTGCGTCTGCAGTCAGTCCGGTGTGCAGTCTTGCAGCTACACGCGGTCCTAAGTCACGGCCGATATTGGATGCGCCGATTAACAGGACTTCCGGTTTCTTCTCCATAACCACGTCGCACAGAACCTTGCTGTATGCGTCGGTGGTGTAAACTTCCAGGTTCTTGTCTGCGCATACGATGACTTTGTCTGCGCCGTATCCGCCAAGCTCTTTTGCGGTGTTCTCGATTCCCTCGCCGCCAAGCAGGATACCAACCAGCTTGGAGCCTCTCTCGTCTGCCAGCTTTCTACCTTCGCTGATCAGCTCGAAGTCGGTATTCATCAGCTTGCCTTCACGCTGCTCGCAGAATACCCAGATATCACTGAATTCATGAATCTCAGCACTATTATAAGACATATTCGTTTCCTCCCCGTTCCTAGATTACGTGTTTCTTTGCAAGCAGGCCTGCAAGCTCTTTGGAAGCCTCTTCAGCGGTACCGCCAAGAATCTGTCCAGCACCCTTCTGCGGCGGGGTAAAGGAACGGAATACGTTGGTCGGTGAACCCTTTAATCCGATGGTGGTCGGATCGATGAGCGGCTCGTCTTTCAGTGCGTTGTAGTCCAGAACAGTTAAAGGCTTGTCCCAGCACTCCAGAATGCCTTTTACGGTCATGTAACGAACTTCGTTTAACTCTTTGACACAGGTGATCAGGCACGGAGTCTGAACCTGAACGGTCATGTAACCATCTTCCAGAAGGCGTTTTACAGTCAGGCTGTTGCCCTCTTTCTTGATGTCTGCAGCGTAGGTAACCTGCGGGATGTTTAATTTCTCAGCGATCTGCGGGCCAACCTGTGCGGTATCGCCATCGATTGCCTGACGTCCACAGAAGATCACATCTTCCGGACCAACTCCCAGGTTGTGCAGCGCGCCTGCGATGATCTGGGAAGTAGCGAAAGTATCGGATCCGCCGAACTCACGGCCGGAAATTAATACTGCGTCATCTGCGCCCATAGCGATGAGCTCTCTTAACATGCCCTCTGCTGGCGGCGGTCCCATGGTAACTACAGTTACCTGGCATCCGGTAGCGTCTTTTAATTCCAGAGCTGCCTCAGTAGCAGCCAGGTCATCCGGGTTGATGATGGTCTGCATGGATGCACGATCCAGGGTTCCATCGGCTTTTACTGCAACCTTTCCTGATGTATCAGGAACCTGTTTTACACATACATAAATTCTCATTCTAAGCTTCCTCCTACTTTAACAGACTTCTGGAAATAACGATCTGCTGTACCTGGCTGGTTCCTTCATACAGGGTCATAACACGTGCGTCGCGGTACAGACGCTCTACCTTGTACTCTTTGATGAAACCGTAACCACCGTGGATCTGGATTGCCTTGCCTGCTACGCGGTTTGCCATCTCAGATGCGTAATATTTTGCCATGGAGCACATTACGGAAGCATTCTTATCGCCAGCGTCTTTTGCCATAGCAGTGTTATAGATCAGGCAGCGTGCTGCTTCGATCTCGGTTGCCATATCTGCCAGCATGAAGCTGATGCCCTGATTGTAGGAGATCGGCTTGCCGAACTGTTTTCTGTCTTTTGCGTACTTGGTTGCTTCCTCCAGGCATGCCTGAGCGATACCAAGGGACTGTGCTGCAACGCCAAGACGTCCGCCGTCCAGAGTGGACATTGCAACGCCGTAGCCCTTGTCTAACGGGCCTACCAGGTCGCTCTTATGTACTCTTACGTTCTCAAATACGATATCACTGGTCGGATATCCGTTGATACCCATCTTAGCCTCCGGTTTGCCGCAGGAAACGCCCGGCAGCTTCATATCAACTACGAAAATGGAAATGCCCTTTGCGCCCTTCAATGCCGGATTGGTTTTTGCGAAGACAACTGCGTAATCCGCGATCGGAGCACCGGAAATAAAGCACTTACGGCCGTTTAATACATAATAGTCGCCATCTTCCACAGCTCTTGTGGTCATGCTTCCTGCATCGGAACCAGCGCCCGGCTCGGTCAGTGCGAATACAATGTGTTTCTCGCCTTTTGCTACCGGAACCAGGTATTTCTGTAACTGGTCCTCATTGCCGCATGCCAGTAACGGGCCGCCGCCTAAGGAGTTCGGGGTATTTGCGTAAATTGCAAGTACCGGGCAAACGCGGGAAAATTCCTCGTTCATCAGAACGTAAGCAAGACTGTCTCCGCCCTGGCCGCCGTACTTGGTCGGGATCTTAACGCCGGAGAAGCCGTATTTGATCATCTTTTTCCAGATCTCCTCGTTGAATCCACCCTCTTTGTCCAGCTGTTCCTGAATCTCGGTCGTGAACTCAGTCTCCGCGAAATTGCGGAAGTTCTTTCTCATTAACTCATACTTCGCAGAAAGAATCATTGTTTGCCTCCTTTTAATTATACGGAATCAGATTTCCGTGTTTTCTGTGAACGTCAGCTTCCGGCCAAATCTCTGTCGGAAGCAACGTTTGTTATTTCTTTAACACCTGAGTTGATTATAACACATCTACTACAACATGTAAACATGGACATGTTGTTTGTTATTGATTTTGCTGATTTGTACGAAATCTTAACAACTATTTTGTGCACTTTTTCCTGCGGTCATCAATTCCGGTCCCGGTTGCCTCCGGATTGGCCTGAATGATCTCCGCCGCCTGCTTCTTCAGTTCTCCCAGCATGATCTTGCCGCTGGCATTCACCGGCAGCGCGTCCATCCTGACAATGTGGGCCGGAAGCTTGTAATAAGCCAGATGATTCTCCAGATGCGTCATCAGGCCGGCATTGCTGATGGTTGTTCCCTCTTCCGGCACGATGCATGCTACGATCATCTCCTGCAGAACCGCTGCAGGAAGGCCGATCACTTTCACTTCCCGGATGCCCGGATACTTTAAGATCGCGGCTTCGATCTCCCGCGGGGAAATGTTTTCTCCGCCCCGGATGATCATCTCTTTGATGCGCCCCGTTACATAGAGGAAATTCCGCGCATCCACATGTCCCAGATCCCCTGTATGGAGCCAGCCGTCCTGATCAATGGCCTTTGCTGTTGCCTCCGGCAGATGGTAATAGCCCTGCATCACATTGTAGCCGCGGACACAGATCTCTCCATCCGTTCCCACAGGCACCTGCTTGCCATCGTTTCCCATAATGGCAACCTCGCAGTGCCGGATCACCTGGCCTGCGGAATGCGCATTGTCTTCATCCGAATCCCCCACATCACCGATGCTGACGCAGGGCGATGTCTCGGTCTGGCCGTAAGACGCGTGGAGCACCAGGCTCGGGATTTCCCGGCGGATCAGCATGTAATCCTCCGGGCTTAACGGAGATCCCGCAATGATGCCCCGCCGCAGGCTGCTTAAATCATACTCCTTGTGGAGCGGGTTGTTTACCACCGCAAGAAACATGGACGGAACACCGTTTAACAGCGTGCAGTGGTAATCCTGCACGGAGCGAAGCACCGTCACGGTTTTATAATACTCGATCACGTGCATGCAGAAACCGGTATGAATGCTGGATAAAAGACTGGAAGTAATGCCAAAGCAGTGGAACAGCGGAACCGCGATCAGCATCTTGTCATCTGCGCCCCACTTCATGTGCTCACAGGTTTCCAGCGAACTGTTCACCAGATTGTAATGGCTCAGCATAACGCCCTTTGGCATAGCGGTCGTGCCGGAAGTGAACAGGATTGCTGCCGTATCCTCCGGGCTTACCTTGCGGATGTATCCGCCAATCTCCTTGGTGACCTTCTTCATCCGCTCCGCAAACACAAAGCTCTCCTCTGTCATCCAGCGGCGCGCCGTATCTCTTCCTATATAAATCCAGCGTTTGACCTGATCCTGCAGTTCGTCTTTCAGCTGGACCACCATATCTTCATAGACTAACTTCTTATACCCTTCCCCGTAGTAAACAAACTCCACGTCTGCGTAGCGGAGTACCTTTGCCATCTCTTCTGTACTGTAGCAGGTATTTAAGAGGATCGGCACGGCACCGATCTTGGTCAGCGCCAGAAAAACAATGATCCAGTTTGGGGAATTGGTACTCCAGATTCCCACATGCGTTCCCTTCCGGATTCCGCAGGAAAGCATGCGCCCGACCATATAGTCACTGAGCGTATCCAGATCTTTCCAGGTATAACGCTGCTCATCTGCCTCCAGCGCGATTTTATCGCCGCTTTCTTTGACCCTGCTTCTGAGACATTCCGCAATTGTTTTTTTTATCAGCCTCATGATAACTCCCTTTTAACCCTTTCATTCCATCCACAGTTCACATGCTGCTTTAATCTGTTAAAATTATATCACGTCAGGCGCTATATGTAAACTCAGATATGTCTAATTCGACATATTTTTTTATTCATTGGAATGTTCTTTTGACCACTTTTCATAACCGGCTACTGCTGCGCCCATGGCACCCATGTACTGGGCATCCGGAATTGTCTGAACCTCTACTCCCAGTTCCCTGGAAAGAGCAGAACGCACGCCAATGTTCTTGGCTACACCGCCGGTCATATAGACTGCTTCTTTGACATCCGCACGCTTCGCAAGGGCTGCGGTACGGCTCGCAACGGAATTGCAGATTCCGGCAATCAGGTCCGGAAGGGCAATTCCCTTGGAAAGCTGGGAAATAACCTCTGACTCCGCGAATACCGTACAGGTGCTGGAGATTCTGGCCGGCTCCTCTGATTTCAGCGCATAGGCGCCAAGCTCATCCACATCCAGCTGTAAGATTCCAGCCATAACATCCAGAAACCGTCCGGTTCCTGCCGCGCATTTATCATTCATCAGGAAGTTAGTGACTTTTCCGGTATTTCCCAGGCGGATGACCTTCGCATCCTGTCCGCCGATATCAATGATGGTGCGCACCTCCGGTGCCACGGCATACATGCCCTTCGCATGGCAGCTCAGCTCACTCATCTCGCCATCCATGCCCTCAAAGGTCGTACGGCCATATCCGGTAGCCATAACAAATGCCAGATCCTCCCGTTTTAAGCCCGCGCTCTCCAGCACCTCGTTATATGCCCGCATCGGGCCATCGGTACCGGTTCCCGCCTTCACCAGGCTTTTTGCCCGGACCGTTTTTCCATCTTCCAGGATCACACATTTGGAAGTTGTGGATCCGATATCAATTCCCAATGTATACACCATAATCTGCTCCTTTTTTCCGTCTTTCTATTCCATTCTGTATCGGCATTCCCGCCCGTTCTTTCCGGCTTCTATTCCTTCTGCACCGACTGTTATTCCTCCGGCCACTGTGTCTCCACCAGATTGCCGTCCTGGTCAAATTCCATCTGCACCGGTCCGCTCACATAGCTGATGCCCGGAAGGTCTTTGATGGACTCATAAAGAGACTCAGACACCTCAATGGTACTCATGGCCAGTGTATTTTTGATATGAGCCACACGCACCTTGCTGAAATCCACATTGTGCATGCTTCGGATGCTCATCTGAATGGCATCCTTATCATTGTTCGCGTAAACCGGAATCTGGCCGGCCGTCATAATACCCGTGGTCAGGCCGTTGGTCCAGGTTGCGTCCCAGTCCACATCGTTTAACACCTTTCTGGTGGTGATATCAGCCGCAGACAGGCCGCATCCATTGTGATGAGCCTGAGGCGTGATACCGCGGATAAACATCTTATCCAGCTTCAGAACACCGTCAAAACTGTGGGTGATGTTGCGGCCGGTCACATTCGGATCATGGCCGTTTCCGCTGATGTTCTTGCCGATCTCATCAATAATAAGAAGGTCGATATCATCAAACAGGAACTTCGCGATTTTTTCTTTTGCCTCCACCAGAAGCGCTGCATCCGTCTGAATCAGGTTCTCCGGTGTACAGGCTGTGATGTTGCAGATATCATCGTAGGCATTCTGTACAACGCCAACACCAAAAGCAACCGGACACTTCTGCAGGAAGATTTCCGCTACCGGCGGGATCAGTTCCGCAAAACGCTCAAATCCAAAGCTGTGGAACATTGCCGCGCCTTTATGCTTGGCAATACCGATGGCGATCATCTTCAGCAGGCCGCTCTCGTGAGGTCCGCGGAAATCGGTATGCGGCTTTACCTTATTAAAAATGACAATGCCGTCGGACTCGTAGGCATACTTATCGCAGTAAAGCGGAATGCCATCCAGTTCGCCGTACTGCACCACTTCCATGGAAGCCAGAATCGGCACGCCCATGCTCTCCTCGGTGATGTTGTAGCCGGCAATCATCTCCAGCTGTCCTTCAGCAGTTCCGCCGCCGTGGCTTCCCATAGCCGGGATGATGAAGGGCTTTGCACCCCACTCTTTTAAGACATCACACATGGTGCGGACCATCACATCAAGATCCGGGATGCCGCGGCTTCCCACGGTGATGCAGATCCGTTTTCCTGCATAGCTCTCATGGTCCGGCAGCGCTTCCAGCTGTGCCCGGATATGGCCTGCAGTATCCGTGATTTTCTGATCATCATACTTCTGGTGAATGGTTACCATGCGCGGAACCGGCATGGTCTCCATGCCCTGCACTTTTGCATGCGTTTCTGGAAAATCGATAAACATAGACATAATTTTTCCCCCATAATCTACAGGAAACGAGCAAGGCCGGAGCCAGCGGCCCCGACCTCTTCTTCCCGTTACGCCGCAGTACTGTTTTCCTGCAGCTGTTTTATTTATTTTTTATTGCGCTGCCTGTTAGTTTTCCGGTTTCCACACATACAGTGCGCCGCTCTCTAACATCTCGCTGATCTTCTCATCCGAGTAACCAACCTCTTTTAAGACCTCAACGCCCTGCTCACCAATCAGCGGTGCGGTGCGTCCTTCCAGCTCACCCTCGCTCGCGATGCGGACCGGAGTATGGGTAACCTTTCTGACAACGCCATTTGGGCAGGTGCAGTCGTAGAATGCGCCAACTGCGTTTGCCTGCGGATCGTTTAAGATCTCGCTCCAGCTATATGCAAGGCTGAACGGGATATCACCCTCGGTCAGGATCTGCTTCCACTCTTCGTAGGTCTTGGTCTTGAAAGTCTTTACGAACTCATCGTAGCACTCCGGAACATTGCCCTCTTCGATCATGTGGGCCTGCGGATAGAACTTGCCGGAATCAATCATATCCTGACGGCCGATTACCTGGCAGAAATGCTCGAAACGCGGATCGTAATCCGGCATTGCGCACTGGATCAGACGGTCATCGCTGGTAGCGAATGCGTTGTTTAAGGTATTTAAGTTATCGTATACGGAAATCGGATAGTGGCGTGCAGCACCATCGTACTGAGCACCCATCAGCATGACAGACTGGTTGAAGATTGCGGTCTCATAAAGGCTTGCGCTTACGAAATCGCCCTTGCCGGTCGTCTGGCGTTTGTACAGGGCAGTCATGATACCCAGAGCCAGCATCAGACCGGCGTTGTTGTCGCCCAGGCCCGGAAGCATGGTGATCGGCTGGCCGCCGCGCTTACGCAGGTTCTCGGTGTAGCCGCCTCTTCCGAAGAATGCGGTGAAATCATATCCCGGAAGATCTTTATCCGGACCGGTCAGGCCGTAGCCTAAAACCATGGAGTAAATCAGTTTCGGATATTTTTCTTTTAAGGTATCATAGTCAAGACCTGCTCTCTGCAGAGCGCCCAGTCTCCAGTTGGTGATCAGGACATCTGCGCCCTCTAACATCTTGTGCAGTGCTTCCATTCCTTCCGGAGTTTTGGTATTTAAAGAGATACATCTCTTGTTTCCGTTTAAGTACTCCCAGGTGGTGTTCTCCAGCATGTTCTGCGGACGGCCTTCCTGAGCCTGTGTGTAACGAAGCGGATCGCCCTTGGATGCCTCAACGATCACTACATCTGCGCCATAGTCAGCCAGATAACGGCCTGCTGCCGGAGCTGCGATGAAGTTTGCCAGCTGTACTACCTTAATTCCTTCCAAAACCTTTGCCATGATTTTATCTCCTTTTCTTAAGACTCTGCCCGGAGTATTGCACCCGGACAGAACCATCATTTACTTAATTGAATCAGCCGTTCTTACAGCAGATCCTTGAATGTCTCTACCATCGTGCGGGCCTGCTCGAAGTTTGCCATCTGGCGGTCAACCTCAATGAGGATGATCGGGATGTCATTTGCCTCACATGCCTTCTTGATGAGAACATAGTCAAACTCTTCCGGATCACAGAACTTGGTCAGAACCATCACTACGCCGTTGGCGCCGGACTCTTTTACCTCGTCCACGATCATCTGAACACGTTTCTTCTCGAAATCATACAGAACAGAGCAGTTGTCCATATCTGCGAACTTCTGAGCCAGGCCGTCCAGGCTGGTGGTGTTTGGCTTACAGTCGGTGCGGTACTGTCTGCTCTCTGCTGCAACATCATCGCGTACGATCTGAAGTCCGTTGTCATCAAAGATCTTTAACAGTTCCGGAGCGTCTGCCAGGATACCGGTGGTCATGATCTTCTTCTTTGCAGCGCCTGCCTGATCACCCTTTAAGGACTCGATCAGTTCTTTGACCAGTGCGGTATGCTCTTCCTTCAGCATGAAGAACGCGCTCTTGAATACATCGCTTCTCTCTGCTGCGGAAACCTCCGAATGATCCGCTAAAACCTTCACAACATCTCTCATCACTGCGTTGTGCTCATTGTAGATTTTCTCGGATTCGCCAAGCTTTGCGTCATCGAACGGAATGCCGGTTGCTTTTTCCAGGTCTCTGATCACGCGCTCGTAACCAGCCTTGGTGTAAGCGATGCCGTATACCGGCTTGCGGTTCTGCGGATAGGTCATCGGAATGAACGGGATGCCCTTTACTGCATATTTCCAGTTCTCACCCAGAGCCTTTAAGCTGTCGCAGAGACTCGGAATCACGATGGCACTTGCGCCGTCGTACTCACCGGTCATGCCCAGCTCCAGGATGCTCTGCATAATGGAACAGATAAATGCCGGAAAATAACGTTTTGCTTCTTTTAATTCTACATCTGCGCCCCACGCGCCCATCGGAACCAGTCCCATGGAATGGATGATTTCCTCCGGGGTGTAAACCGGTGCGGTCAGTACTACTTTTTTGCCTGCTGCCAGATAAGCATCTTTCTGTGCTTTCGGATTGGAGGCAACTTCATGAAATTTCGCCAGTAATTCTTTCGTGCTCATTTAGATTCCCTCCTTGTTCTGCTCCATGATTTCCATCAGGCCCTGTACTCTGGTGTCGTACTGTGCCTCAGAGAAGTTACGCGGATCTGCCTGGTCGCCATCGAAGCTTGCTACCGGAATGTCGCATGCCTCACCGATCTGGCGGCTCATCTCATACATGAATCCACTCCACAGTTTGCAGGAACGGTTGGTATGTACTAAAAGGCCCTCTACATGATTGTCTTTGCAGAGCTTGATACGTTTGTCTCTTGCGTACTCTAAGTTGATTGCATTCGGAACCTTTGCGTATGCGCGGCACATGTCATCGAAGTCATCGTAAATGAAACCGAACGCATCTGCGTAGATGGTGGTTACCATGTTGATTCCGCGGCTCTTCAGTCCGGTAGAGGTTACACGCAGCCACGGCCAGCATGCGATACCCTCGAACATGATTCTGTATTTCTCTTCCGCACGGAAGGTGGAAACGCCTTTCTCGTGGTTCTCTTCATACTCTTTTAACAGAGTCTCCATAGCCTCAGCTGCTTCCAGTTTGCCGCGGGCGGTAACCATAACAGCCATATGGTTTAAGAGGTCAAATCCATTGAACGGAGACGGGGTGTATCTTGCGGTTGCGGTAGCAGCCAGCCATGCGCGGCTGGTACGTCCGGAAATCTCTTTGACTTCCTCGAAACGCTCATTGCTCCACTTTTTGCCGGTGATTTTCTCTAACTGATGGATGGCATCCCACATCTGGTCACGGATGTAAGCAACCTCTGCATCGGATACTTCGTAATCCGGGTTGAACGGGATATCGATCATGATCATCGGGATGTTTAACTCTTTTGCCAGGTTCTCATACCATTTGATCATGCAGTTGCAGATGTTGTTGCAGCACAGCAGGAAGTCCGGCTGCGGCATGTTCTGCTCCGGTGCGTCTTTGATCTTTGCGTAAGCCAGGCTGATACGTGCGTAAGCACAGATATCGTTGGAGTAACCATCGCCCTCACTGATCTCACACATACGCTCACCGCCGCCTCTTGCAGCGATGCCGGCTGCCTGGTTCTCAGGATAACATACATACAGTCCCAGAGTCTCCGGAATTTCTACCGGAAAGTTACTGGAACACCAGCCTACCATCTCACCGCGGGCTTTCGCCTCGATACAGTCTGTATATGCCTTTGCTGCGATCTGACCCAGTTTGTACTTCGCAGAATTCGGATCCGGCGGTAAACGTTTCGGCTTATCCTGTTTTACTTCTTCTGCCATGGTAAACTCCTCCTTACATGTTCGTGAATATTCTCTTGTCTTTCCTGCAGCCACATCCTGTCCGGCCGCTTTCTTAAAACCTGTCAACTTGTCGACAAGTTTTTCATGTTAATATCTTAACACGTTCCCAAGTGCAATGCAAACTTTTTTCGCTATTCTTTTCACTTTCAGCAATTGTACTGATTTTCATTTTCTCATTTTGTACAACATTCACGGAAACCCGTTTTCCTTTTTCCCACATTTTCACGCCATTTTTCCATATTCCGGACACTGTCCGGGCCAGGCACAAAAAAAGAAGACCGCCTTTTTCTGCGATCTTCTCTGTGCCTCTGCCTGAAAACTGACAGTAAGTAGTTGACCCATTTTTAACAAACTCTGAGGCTCACGAATAAATAAAATATTCCGGAGAAACCCGCTCCTGAATATACTGTTTTCTCGTCTCGGTGTTCAGATGCGCATGCAGAAGCTCATGTGCTGTTTTGGTATCGTTCTTTAACAGCGCCTCCATAATGGCAATGTGTTCCTGAATGATTTCCGGCTGCCGGCGGCTCTTTCCCACATCAAAATTTCTCCAGCGGCGGAAATGGATGTAATCTTCACTGATGATCGCCATCACATCTTTTCGGCCTACTGCTTCCAGAAAACAGCCATGGAATTCATTATCCAGCTCATAAAAAATATCCATATCAATCTGTTCCTTTACAGCCTTCTTCTGTTTTTCCAGGCACTTTGCCATGGCTTCGCCCATGCGGTCCCGCACTTCCTGCGGGGAAAACTGCAGCAGACGGATTGCCTCCTGCTCCACTGCCTCACGGATAAATAAAATCAGTTCTACCCGTTTCATGTCAATGAGGCTGACAAAGGTCCCCCTCTGCGGGTAAACCGTCACCAGCGCACGCTCCTTTAATCGGCTGATGGCACTTCTTACAATATGCCGGGAAACTCCATAATGTTTGCAAAGCTCACTCTCGCTGATCTTATCGCCCGGCAGATAGACCAGTTTTTCTATCTTGTTGCATAAATCCTCATAAATTTCATCACTGCTCACATATTCCTGCGGTATCATATTACTCTTCCTACTCCGTTTTCTCTATGTTCTTTTTGTCTCAGATCCTTCTCTGTGCATATTCTATACTATGTATAACATTATACGGTAGGTCCATTTTTTTTACAAGCAGTCAATGTAAACATGTTTTTTGAATCATATCCTTGTCTATAGACTTTCCATTCTGCCTGTGCTACGATAATGTGTAACTGCAGACATGTTCTTTAGGAACATCGTTTTTTCATTTTACGATTATGGAGAAGGAGGAACTATTATGGCAGGAATGTATCTGGAAGATTTTGAATTGGGGAAACTTTACACTTCTCAGGGGCGGACCATCACGGAAACAGACGTCGTAAATTTTGCAGGCTTAACCGGCGATTTTAATCCGCTGCATATGGATGAACAGTTTGCGACAACCAAATCGGTATTTAAAAAACGGATTGCTCATGGCGCGCTTGGATTTGTCATTATGACTGGCCTGTCCAATCTGACCGGAATGTATATGGGAACAACCATTGCTTTTCTGGACGCAAAGATTTCGTACCCATGTCCGCTCTGCATTGGAGATACCGTACATCTGGAAATGACTCCGATTGAAATCCGCCACAGCAGCAAACCAGGAAAAGGCATCCTGAAGCTGAAAGCCCAGCTTGTAAATCAGGATGGCGGGGTGCCCTGTGACTGTGAATGGACCCTGATGATGTTTGCAAGAGAATAGAATATGCCAGTAAAACAAAATGCCTGCACCGGATCATAGCCACTATCCGGCTGCAGGCATTTTTGTTTTCAGATTTCCAGACTGCTTATTCCGAAATCCGAAAATGTTCTGTATCCCTGTGAAACGGGAGCAACACTTTATTATAAATAATCAAGATTGCCTTGTCATTCTGATGAAACACCCTTAAATCCTCCGAAGTACGAACAGTCCAGAGGGTAATCCCACGCTGGTCTTTGAAAGAAACCGCTGAATCGCTGCGCTTCGCGGTTCCAACCGATTCATTCCAGCTGTCTTCTCTGCGTGCGGTTACATCAACCGCGGTGAGCGGCTTCTGGCCCTGCATAAATTTCATACGGTCACGGAACTCTCGTTTCTGTCCCAAAAAAGCAACACCACAGGTAAGCACCAGAACCCAGGAAAGCAGAGTCGCGCCCTGCATGGCAAAAGCCAGGGTGATGCAGCCAAACACAAAAAAGAGAGCCATAACGGTCAGATACTTACGGCCGTACTGCTTATTCCAGTATGCCGCTTTCTCCTGATACTGGGAAAGATACATCCGACGCTCAGTTTCTGTAAGCGTGCGGATTGTCGTCTCATGCGGCGTATCAAACAATTTGCCTGCTGCCTGCTTTTTCCCCATAACCGTATCCGCGAAATTCGCCGGAGCGGCAATGATCTGTTTCGCGTTTGCATGATCTGCCATGAGCAGGCATACACGGGATCCTTCTCCAATCTGATCATAAAGTTCCTTCATGACCCGGACATCATCCAGATAGCGATGTTTGGAAAATACGATCCGCAGTTTATGATCCGTAAGTTCTCCCATAAGGCTTTTCCGTGAACTGGTATGCTTTGCGGAACAGGTTCCATAAGCAATCAGGAAATGTCGGCCGAGCTCCGATTCCACATGGCACATGCCAGAGCTTTCTTTCCGCTTTTTGCTGCTTTTCTGATAGTAAGGGAAAAACGCAAATGCCATTGCGGCAGGCATAAAAAGCATGAAAGGACTTAAACCTGCGGTAAGAATGCCAGCCAGCGCGATCAGCGCAATGACAGCAATCACAGCCGGGGAGGAATACTCCACGATCTGCATAAAACGGCTTGGAAAGAGCGCACGCGCTGCCTGATAAATTCCAAGTGTCATGTCATCTTCCTGGCTGGTGCAGTCGGTAAAACCGTACTCGGTCCGGGCCTGTTCTGGTGTAATCATAAAAAAGTCCTCTTTTCTACTGGATTCTGTTAACGGAATTTCGCCGCGCGTTTTTCTTTGAAGGAACTGAATCCCTCAATCTGATCCGGTGTCCCGAAGCAGGCTGCCATATACCCCAGTTCAATATTCTTGCCAATATCAAGATCCATCTCAGCCCCTGCATTGACTGCTGCCTTCACCAGAGAAATTGCCGATGCGGAATTATCCGCAATCTGTTTTGCCATTGCGTAAACCTCATCCATCAGCTGCTCCGGTTCCACAACATGATTCAGGATTCCAAGTTCCAGCGCATCTGCCGCGGTGAGCATTTTTCCGGTAAACAGAATCTCTTTCGCCTTATTCATGCCAACACATTTTGGAAGACGCTGAGTACCATTGAATCCCGGAACAATGCCAAGAGTAACCTCCGGCAGGCGGAATTTTGCCTTGCTGCAGGCAAAGCGAATATCAGTACAGAGCACAAACTCAAATCCGCCGCCAAAAGCATAACCATTCACTGCCGCAATGGTTGGTTTTGTCATAAGTTCAATCTTGCGGAAAATCTCGACACCCTTCCGTGAATAATTTACGATATCAAGTCCTACGCAGCCGTCCATCTCCTTGATATCCGCACCTGCGATAAACGATTTGCCTTCGCCGGTAAATACAACAACCCGCACGTTGTCATCCGCGATCACATCATCCACCGCTGTATCCAGATCCGCCAGCACCTCGCTGTTGAGCGCATTCAGTGCCTCTGGTCTGTGAAAAGTAATAGTCGCGATTCCGTCCTCTTTCTTCAGCAAAATATACTTCCGTTCCATAGTCCTTCTCCTCTCGCGTCATTTTATTCTAAAGCCCACAACACCCTCCAGCTTACAATCTGCTGTAAGTCCAGAGGGTGTTCCATGTGTTGGCCAGTTATGTTTTATGTATTGGTATTATACCGGAAGATACGCACATCCTGTTACTGCAACAAATGCCAGCATCAGAAGCAGTGTGATAACCGGGCAGACTACATTAACCATACCAGTCTGCAGATAGGAATTCCGATGGGTATTTCCGGTGTAGCTGATAACAGAAACGACCAGTCCGCAGTGCGGAAGGGAATCCAGGGTCAGGGCTGCAATGGAAGTACAACGGGACAGAACTTCCAGGTTTACATGATTCGGGTTGGTAGCCAGATCACCGATGAAGTTCTCAATGATAACCGGCATTGCAAGACCAATACCGCCGGTACCGGAACCGGTAACACCAGCAAGGCCTCCTACGGTAACTGCAGATGCGATAACCGGGTTGCTGAAAGTACCTACCAGAAGTCCGCAAAGAGTTGCGTATGCAGGAACCATTTTAACAACAGAACCGAAACCTACAATTGCTGCGGTGTTGAACAGGGAGGATACACCACCCATAGCGCCTTCACTCATCATGCCCCAGAAGTTCTTCAAGTCATAGCTCTTGAAGAACAGTACAATAGCTGCCAGAATACCAATAACCAGAGACAGCGGAACTGCCAGTTTTACAACATTCAGCACTACCATCAGAACGATCATCGGAAGCAAAGCCATAATAAAGGATGGACGCTTGGAAGTATCTTTCGCTGCTTTCTGCTCCATAACCTTTTTATCTGCTTCAGTCAGTTCGAAATGCTCACCGTTCTTCTTGCAGTGATTGGTAAACCAGTAAACCCATGCAACAACCAGCGCAGTCTCAAACAGACCAAACAGAACACCAGGAACCAGCCATGCAGTCGGGGATACGCCCAGTGCGGTGGAAGGCAGCAGGTTATGCGCCTGCGGAGATCCCGGAAACCATCCGGAAGAAGTACCGGCACCTGCAAAGTAGAACATCGGCAGACATCTTCTCGGAATATCGGCCTCTTTGAACAGGGAAAGCATTAACGGATACATTGCGAAGAATGCAACGAATACGGAAACACCGCCGTAAGTCAGAATCCATCCAACCAGCACGATAGCCGGGATAACTGCCTTCGTTCCTAACTTACCAACGATGGTCTCTGCGATTACATCTGCTGCTCCGGATGCATCGAACAGCTTACCAAAAATCGCGCCTAATACGAAAATACAGAAGTTATTAGTAAAATATCCGCCTAAGCCCTGTACATAAGATGTATTGGCTGTATCGGACATACTCTGCAGAATGTACTTGCCCATTCCAACATCTGCGCCTGCACCAGTGAACAGTGCTGCGGTCAGAAGGCATACCAACGATGCAATAAATGCAGAGTAGAATACCGGGACACCTTTGAATACCAGCAGGATTACGACTGCAATACTCACAAGAATAAGAAAAATGCCCATGAAGAATTGACCCCCTTTTTTGATTTAACCATAGCCCTCCCCGATTCGTTTTATCCGCAATATCACTGCTGGCCAGACAGCTTGTACCACAGACAGAATCAAATCGGCTTCCGAGCGGCGATGATTATTTTTCTCATCGCCCTCAATGATTAACCTTATTATATTTGCAAGACATTTTTTTGACAATGTCACTAATCGCCAAAAAACTTGTCGACTAGTTGTTCAGTTTTGACAAGATTTTGGCATTCATGTAAATAATGACATGTTTGTGCTTTCATATTGATGAACGGGGATTTTGAGAAATTGACAAGGCCAATTCCTGCCTTTTTTGAAAAATTGACTAGGCCATTTGAATTTGAATAAACGAAAAAAGGCACTCTCTTGCGAGAATGCCCTTTTTAAGTACGTGCGTGAGAAGATTCGAACTCCCGACACCTTGGTCCGTAGGAACCCCGGCAAAAAGCTGCTCTCCCGTCACTT
>CAKRRJ010000007.1 GCA_934394615.1 uncultured Lachnospiraceae bacterium | reverse complement strand
TGCGACATTTGCGGATGTTATAGCGGGATGTACCGGACTGTTGGAAAAAATCCGCAGAGAGGAACATATATAGATGGGAAAACGTATTGTACTTTTCAATGATTTACCCGGCTATGGCAAGGTTGCCCTGGCGGCTATGGTGCCGCTGCTTTCCCGTATGGGACATTTTCCGTACCAGATACCGACGGCAGTAGTTTCCAACACGCTGGACTTTGGAAAGTTCCGCATTCAGGATATGACGGATTATATGCGGGATACCATAAAGGTGTGGGATGAGCTGGGGTTTGATCCGGACTGTATTTGTACGGGATTTGTGCTTTCTGAGGAGCAGGTAGAGCTGATCGACGATTATATTCGGAGCAGGAAGCAAAAGAACCGCCTTGTGATGGTTGATCCCATCATGGCGGACGGCGGAAAGCTTTACAATGGAATCGGCATGGAGCGGGTAGAGGCGATGCGGAAGCTGGTCAGCTACTCGGATGTGATGGTTCCGAATATGACAGAGGCTGGTTTTTTGACGGGAATTTGTCCGGGGCGGGAACAGGCTTCGGCGGCAGAACTGCGGGAGCTGGTGGACGGGCTTCATAAACTTTCTGGAAAGTCAGTCGTGATCACCAGTGCGCAGGACTCGGAGACTGGGGAGCATCTGGTCTGTGGGTACGACCATAAAACAAATCAGCATTTCTGCGTGCCGTTTACGTTCCTTCCGGTGCGTGTCGCAGGAAGCGGGGATATTTTTTCTACAGTCATGACAGGAAAACTGTTAAACGGAGAGAATCTGGAAACGGCGGTGCGGGAAGCTGTGCGTGTGCTGACGGCGCTGATCCGGGAAAACCAGGATCATCTGGAGGAATACAAGGGAATTCTGGTGGAGCGGTACTGGGAAATACTGGAAGAGGAACGTTAGCAGCATAGGAATGGAAAAAGAAAAAGGAATCGGCTGTACAGAAAATGCTGTGTGATAGATCCATGGCTGCGAACTTGACCAGCAAGAAATGGGATGCATTGGCAGCAGAAAAACGAAAATTGGGAGGATTTTAGAGTGCTAAGAAATGTAAGTCTGGAAGAAATTTCAGATGGTAGATTATATGGGTTAAATGATATGGCGAAGCTGGGATGCAATGACTGTGCGGGCTGTTCGTCCTGCTGCCGCGGTATGGGAAACACGATTGTGCTGGATCCGTACGATGTCTGGCGGCTGACGGGAGGTCTTGGCGTGTCGCTGCAGCAGCTTTTAGCGGGTCATTTGGAATTGAATGTGGTGGACGGGATTATCCTGCCGAATCTGAAACTGGCTGGGGATTCGGAACAGTGTACGTTTTTAAATGAAGCAGGGCGGTGCAGCATTCATCCGTACCGGCCGGGAATTTGCAGACTGTTCCCTCTGGGACGCTATTATGAGGATAATGGATTCCGCTATATTCTGCAGGTACATGAGTGCGAGAAGCAGAACCGCAGCAAGGTGAAAATCCGCAAGTGGATGGACACGCCGGATATGGAGCGGTATGATGCCTATATTGCGGACTGGCATGCGTTCCTGAAACATCTGCGGATTCGGATTGGAACAGAGTTATCCGCCAAATCCATCAGCATGTACATCCTGCAGCAGTTTTATTTACTTCCTTACGACAACAGCCGGGATTTCTACAGTCAGTATGAGTCCCGCATGGCAGCGGCAAAAGAATGGAGTGAGAATCTATGAACAGCATCAATGACACAAATGAAATGAACAATACAAGCAAAACCAATGACGAAACCAATACTGGAAACATCATAAAAACCGGCCTGGTTTTAGAAGGCGGAGGCATGCGCGGCATGTACACGGACGGCATTCTGGACGTTTTCATAGATCAGGGTCTTTCCTTTGATGGCGTGATTGGTGTTTCGGCCGGAGCCATCCATGGTTCCAGTTTTGTGTCCGGTCAGAAGGGCAGAAACATTCGTTATTATAAGAAATATATCCGGGATAACCGATTTATCAGCATGAAAAATCTGGTGAAGACCGGAGATATCGCGGAGGTGCAGTTCTGTTATCATGACCTGCCGGAAAAGCTGGATCTTTACGATTATGATGCGTTCAATCGTTCTAAAACAGAGTTTTATGCGGTCTGCAGCAATGTGGAGACGGGAGAGCCGGAGTATATCCGTATTACAGATATGAAGAAACAGATCGACGTGATCCGGGCATCGGCGTCGTTGCCGTATGTATCCCGGCTGGTGGAGACAGAGGGCATGAAGCTTCTGGATGGCGGATGTACAGACAGCATTCCGCTCATGGCATTCCGGAAGATGGGCTTTGCGAAGAACGTGGTGATCCTGACCCGGCCGAAGGGTTACCAGAAGGAGCCGGAGCAGCTGGCTATGGCAAAGATCCGCTACCGAAAGTATCCGGCTTTTGTGGAGGCGCTGTCTCACCGGCATGAACGTTACAATGAAACGCTAAAGCAGATTGAAAAACTGGAGAAGAAGGGCGAGATCTTTGTGCTGCGTCCGGATAAACCGCTGGAAATCGGACGGCTGGAGCGCAGCCCGGAGAAGCTGCAGGAAGTGTATGAGATCGGAAAGCGTGATGCGCTGATGAAGATGCGCGACCTGAGAAAATGGTTGAAAACATTATAGGAAAAACCTATAGCTTTTATATTATATATAGTATTTTACAAATACTGAGAAATGATGCATAATAAAGCCATCAAAGGAAAACAAACCTGAGAAACCGAAATTCATTTTGAGAAACAAAAAACTTTGATCCAATAAACCATTCATTTACAGGAGGAGAGTTCGTATGGTAAAGTTACATGATGGCGGTGTTTATCTCGTTAATGGTGAGACCCTGGTTCCGGAGGCAGAGGCTGCTAAGGTCGAGCAGATGACCGGAAAAGCGGTTGCAAAAGAGGAAGCTAAGAAAGGTACCATTGCTTATGGTATCATGAAAGCTCACAACCAGTCCGATAACATGGACAAGCTTCAGATCAAATTTGACGCAATGGTTTCCCATGATATCACGTTTGTTGGTATCATCCAGACCGCTCGTGCGTCAGGAATGGAGAAGTTCCCGCTTCCTTACGTTTTAACCTGCTGCCACAACTCCTTATGCGCAGTTGGCGGTACCATCAACGATGATGACCACTATTTCGGTCTTTCCGCAGCAAAGAAGTACGGCGGCCTTTTCGTTCCGCAGCACATTGCAGTCTGCCATCAGTTCATGCGTGAGCGTTTCGCAGGCGGCGGCAAGATGATCCTGGGTTCCGACTCCCACACCCGTTACGGTGCTCTGGGTACCATGGCAATCGGTGAGGGCGGCGGCGAGCTGTCCAAGCAGCTGTTAAAGCAGACTTACGATGTTACATACCCGGGTGTTATCGCAATCTATTTAACCGGCAAACCGCAGCCGTTCGTTGGACCGCACGATATCGCACTGGCTATCTGCGGAGCTGTTTACAAGAATGGCTATGTTAAGAATAAAGTAATGGAGTTCGTTGGACCTGGCGTTTCTTCCATGACCACCGACTATCGTAACGGCGTGGATGTAATGACCACCGAGACCACCTGCCTGTCCTCCATCTGGAGAACCGATGCAGACACCAAGGAATTCCTGGAGAAACATCGCCGCGGTGAGGAGTTCAAGGAGCTGAATCCGGAAGCAGTTGCTTACTACGATGGCTGCGTAGAAATCGATTTAAGCACCATCAAACCGATGATCGCACTGCCGTTCCATCCGTCCAACGCTTACGAGATCGATTATCTGTACGAGAACCTTGAAGACATCCTGCGTGAGACCGAGAAGGCAGCAGACCAGGTTGCAGAGGGCAGAGCACACTTCACCTTACTTGACAAAATTACCAAAGATGGTAAACTTCAGGTACAGCAGGGTATCATTGCAGGCTGCGCAGGCGGTAACTACACCAACGTGGTAGAGGCTGCACACGCATTAAAGGGCAAGAACATCGGCGATGGCGAGTTCTACCTGTCCGTATATCCTTCTTCCCAGCCGGTTTACACCGATCTGGACCGCAAGGGCCTGTTAGCAGACTTAATGGATGCAGGTGCAATCATCCGTTCCGCATTCTGCGGACCGTGCTTCGGCGCAGGCGATACCCCGGCCAACAACGCACTTTCCATCCGTCATACCACCAGAAACTTCCCGAACCGCGAAGGTTCCAAGCCGGGTAACGGACAGATGTCCGCAGTTGCCCTTATGGATGCACGTTCCATCGCAGCAACCGCAGCAAACGGCGGTAAGTTAACTTCCGCAGAGACTATGGACTGCTGGGGCGATATTCCGGAGTACAACTACGATGACCGCGCTTACCAGGCACGTGTTTACAACGGCTACGACAAGGCTGAGCTGGATTCCGAGCTGCGCTTTGGTCCGAACATCAAAGACTGGCCGGAGATGGAGGCACTTTCCGAGAACATCCTTCTGAAGGTTTCCTCCAAGATTCTCGACGAAGTAACCACCACCGATGAGCTGATCCCGTCTGGTGAGACTTCTTCCTATCGTTCCAACCCGTTAGGACTGGCAGAGTTCACCCTTTCCAGACGTGATCCGGAGTATGTAGGCCGTGCGAAAGCAGTACAGGCTATGGAGAAAGAGCGTCTTGCAGGCAATGTAAACGCTGAGATCGCAGAGGTTATGAAAGTGGTTAACACCATCCCGGGTCAGGAAGCTGTAAAGGCTGAGGACGTTGAGATCGGTTCTACCATCTACGCAAATAAGCCGGGCGATGGTTCCGCACGTGAGCAGGCTGCTTCCTGCCAGAGAGTACTGGGCGCTCTTGCAAACATCACCCAGGAGTACGCAACCAAGCGTTACCGTTCCAACTGCATGAACTGGGGTATGCTTCCGTTCCACTTAAAGGGCGAGCCGACCATGTTCGAGGTTGACGATTACATCTACGTTCCGAATGCACGCACCGCATTAGAGGGTGACTTAACCGACATCTCGGCATACGTCATCAAGAACGGCAAGGCAGAAGAGATTCATCTCTACATTCAGCCGATGACTGAGAACGAGCGCAAGATCGTAAAGGCTGGCTGCCTGATTAACTTCAATAGAAACAGATAAGATTCCCACCGTTTTACGGCTTGTCTGCGACTATATATAAAACTCCTTATGTAAGTGTAAGAACAAAACGGAGCTGTCTGAGAAGATGGCTCCGTTTTGCGTTGCAGAAAACCATGGCAGGCGCTGTTCGGAACTGTTTTCCGGAAAATTCGGAGGCCGTGGAGAAAAACAGATGACAGGACCAGCGGTAGCAGATACAATGAAATCAGAAACATCGGGAGAAAACGGAGGATACTTATGGAACTGAGACAATTTACCTACGTCAACCAGGTGGCGGAATGCGGTAGCTTTACGAAAGCGGCGGCGAAGCTTTTCATCAGCCAGCCGGCTTTAAGCAATTACATCAGCAAGGTGGAAGAGGATCTGGGCGTGAAACTCTTTGACCGGTCGGCATCCCCGCTGAAGCTGACCCATGCGGGAGAGCAGTACTTAAAGCGCGCGAAGGTGATTCTGGGGCAGCTGGAGGACATGAACCGGGAACTCAGGGATATTACCCACCACATGACCGGACGGCTCCGGATCGGGTTTCCGAGTGAGCGCATCGTGTATATGCTGCCGCTTATCTTAAAACCGTTAAAAGACCGGTATCCGGGCATTGATGTGGAAGTGTCTACCGGCCCTGGCAATCACCTGATCGCGGAGCTGAAGGCGGGAAATGTGGACTTTGTGTTTCTTCCGTACTGGAACCCGATTAAGGATGTGGTGCAGGTACAGATTGTGGAGGAGGAACTGATCCTGGTGGCAGCAAAGGACTATCTTCCGGATTCCTGCTTTCTGGACCGGGAAAAGAAAAACGTCAACTGGAAGGAGGCGGCGAAGTTTCCGCTCATTACCCTGAAGAAAGGGCATGCGCTGCGTTCCAGCGTGGATGTTCTGTATGCCAATGCGGAAATAAAACCGGATATTTTCTTTGAGTCCCACAGCAACATGCTGTCTTACCGTCTGGCAGCGCAGGGACTTGGCGTGGCGGTCATTCCGGAGATTACGCTGGAGCTGATGGAAGGCGGCATGGGGGCGGAAGCGTACCATCTTTCCGACACGCCGGTTCAGTGGCCGGTGATGGCGCTGTACCGCGAAGGCTGTTATATCGGTGAGGTGGAGCAGGCGCTTCTGGATATTGCGAGAGAGACGATGCAGGCTCATAAGAAAAGGTTATGGGACTCATTTGCAAAATGAAATTTTACTTATGAAGAATACCCTCTTATAATGAACTCAGATAGTTGAGAATCATTTAAGGAGGGTATTTTTTTATGGGAAAGAATCTGACAAGAAAAATCCTGGAGAACCATCTGGCAAAGCCGTCCGCTATGAATCCGGGCGATGAGATCTATGTAAAAGTGGACCAGACACTGACTCATGACATCAATGCAGTTATGACGTATCTGGCATTCGAGGCCATTGGCCTGGACCGCACTCAGGTGGAGACCAGTGTCAGCTATTTAGACCACAACCTGCTGTATCTGGATAACAAGACTCCGGACGACCACATTTACTTACAGTCTGTGGCAAAACGTTTTGGCGTGCATGTTTCCAGACCGGGCAACGGCATCTGCCATGCAGTTCATGTAGCGCGCTTTGGTGCTCCGGGCAAGCTGAGCATGGGCGGCGACAGCCATACTCCGCACGGCGGCTCCATCGGCATGCTGTGTATCGGCGTGGGCGGCATGGATGTGGCAACTGCCATGACCGGTGTTCCGATGCGTCTGAAAATGCCGCAGATCATCAAAGTAAACTTAAAAGGCCATTTAAAACCGGGCTGCAACGCAAAGGAGATTATCCTGGAGATGCTGCGCAGAGTCGGCATCAAGGGCGGTCTTGGAAAGGTCTTTGAGTATGTGGGACCTGGCGCTGCCGGACTTGAGGTTTCCGAGCGTGCCACCATCACCAACATGGGCGCGGAGATGGGCGCTACCACTTCTATTTTCCCGGCGGATGAGCAGGTTCGCCGCTTCATGAAGGCACAGGGCCGCGAGGATCAGTATGTGGAAATGCTTCCGGACGAGGACGCGGAGTACGACGGCGAGATGGAGATCAACCTGGATGAGTTAAATCCGCTGATCGCCTGCCCCCACCAGCCGGACAATGTTATGCCGTTAAAAGATGCAGAGAAGAGAAAAGTTCAGCAGGTCTTCATCGGAAGCTGTACCAACGCAAGCTACTCCGACATCGCGAAGGTGGCTCTGGTGCTGCAGGGCAGACATGTGCATGAGGATGTAAGCTGTACCTGCGCAGTATCTTCCAAACAGGTGTACAAGCAGCTGTTGCGCGACGGATACATGGAGATGCTGATCGATGCAGGCGTGCGCGTTCTGGAAACCGCCTGCGGACCGTGCTGCGCGATCGGTCAGTCACCGGCTACCAAAGGTGTGGCAGTCCGCACTTCCAACCGTAACTTCAAGGGACGTGCCGGCAACCCGACGGCGGAGATTTATCTGGTGAGCCCGGAGAGCGCTGCTGCAACCGCAATCCTTGGAACCTTTGCTACGGCAGAGGATATCCTGGGCGCGGATGTGGCAAAACTGGCAGAGATTCACGAGCCGGATGTTTACCCGGTAGATGATTCCATGATCATTAAGCCCCTTCCGGAGGAAGAGGCAAAGCAGGTTGAGGTGATCAAGGGACCGAACATCAAGTTCCTTCCGATTCCGGAGCAGCCAACCGAACATCTGTGTGTTCCGGTCAGCTTAAAGACAGTGGATAACATCACCACCGACGATATCACCCCGGCAAGCGCAGAGTTCTCCAGCATGCGTTCCAACATTCCGCTGATGAGCCAGTACTGCTATCACCGCTATGATCCGGAGTTCGCGGCAAGAGCAAAGGAGATGGGACAGAGCATCATCATCGGCGGTGAGAACTACGGCCAGGGATCTTCTCGTGAGCACGCAGCCATCAACCCGATGTACCTGGGCGTTCGCGCTGTCATCGCAAAGAGCATTGCCCGCATCCATAAGGGCAACCTGATCAACCATGGCATCATCCCGATGATCTTTGAGGATCCGGTAGATTACGACAAGATCGAGCAGGGCGATGAGCTGGAGATTAACGGACTGTTAGAGCAGATGCAGACCAAGGAAGTGGAAATCCGCGACAACACAAAGGGTGTTTCCTTCAAGGCAAGACTGGAACTTTCCGACAGTGAGCTGGAAGTGATCTCTTGCGGCGGACAGCTTCGGTATCTGAAGAAACAGCTCGGCAAGGAGTAAGCCAGAACTATGCTCTGGCATCTGTCAGGGCAGAGAAAATATGCCGCAGAAACAAGCAGCGGCAAACGGGGAATGAGTAGTGAATAAAGTGCGTTCCCGGAAGCACAGACATTCCGGGAATGCACACAAAATAAAAAGGAGAAAAAATATGGGTGAGGAAAAGAAAAAGAGTTTTTTGCAAGAGTTAAAGGTACTGGGCGGCCTTCCGTGGTGGCTTTACCTGCTGTGCACGTTTGCGGTGCTGGCGGTAGCTTACACAGACACCCTGGGGTATGACGCGATTGCGTTTATCGCGTTTGTTATGGCATTTTCTATTGCGCTCTACAAATTCGGCAAGATTCTGCCGATCTGGAATACCTACATTGGCGGCGGTCTCTTAATGGTATTCTTCGGATGCGCGTTACTGAAACAGTTCAACCTGATTCCGGAAGGATATCTGGAGCTGGTGGACACCATGGTACAGGGTGATGTCAACATCTTAAGCGTGTTCATCATTGCGCTGATCATGGGTTCCATTCTTTCTCTTGACCGCAAAGTACTGCTTCGCAGCTTTGCAGGTTATGTACCGGCCATTCTCGGCGGCCTCTTTGGCGCAGCGCTGTTTGGCGTGGCAGCAGGATTTGTTTTTGGCGTACAGCCGATTGACATGATCATCAAATATGTGCTTCCGATCATGGGCGGCGGCAACGGCGCAGGCGCGGTTCCGCTTTCCCAGATCTATGAGCAGATCAGCGGAGAGCCGGCTGCAAACTATTATTCCTTCGCAATCATCATTCTGACCATCGCAAACCTGTTCTGTATCCTGGCAGGCGCCCTGTTAAACCGTCTTGGTAAGAAAGTACCGTCCCTGACCGGTGACGGCACCAACATCATGCCGGTGGATAGCAAGCTGATCAAGGAAGATGTGGAAGTCAAGGTTTCTTTGTCCGATTACAGCGGTACGCTGCTGTTAATGGGTGCTGTTTACGCAGTGGGCCGTCTGTTCAGCAAGGTGCTGCTACCGACCGTATTTGGCGCACAGATCCATACCTTTGCCTATAGCATCATCTTCGTTGTTGTTCTGGCAGCGCTGGGCATTGTTCCGGCCAACATCCGTGTAGCAGCAAGAAATATGCAGTCCTTCATGGTTTCCGTCGTAGCGCTGATGACCATGGTTGGTCTTGGATTTGACTTTGACCTGGGCGAGCTGGTTTCCGCATGCAGTCCGGCAAACCTGATCATTGCGGCAGTGATTGTACTGGGCGCAATCCTGGGCAGCGGACTTGTCGGCAAGCTGGTAGGCTTCTACCCGATCGACGCGGCAGTGACTGCAGGCCTCTGCATGGCAAACCGCGGCGGCGCAGGCGATATTGCCGTACTTGGAGCAGCACAGAGACTGGAGCTCATCAGCTACGCACAGCTTTCCAGCCGTGTGGGCGGCGGTATCGTGCTGATTATTGCATCGTTCTTCTTCTCGTTCTTCTTATAAAATAAGTAAGAAACGGGACCCCTTATATAAGTGTATCAATTCCCGTGAGATGGCAGGGCAGAATCCGAAATGGGTCTGTCCTGCCGTTTCATATTTGTGTGCGATGCCATATCGTAAAAACACAATGATAGACAGAAAAATAACATATCATGCAATTTACCTATATAGATTCCGCTCTTTTCCGTATTAGACCGCGGGCCGCAGGTTTTGTATACTGTGGATAGAAGCATAAATGAGAATTTCTCGCATTATAAGCGGCGAAAGGGAGGTTGGTTATGAAGGTAGAAGAAACATACAGCTACAAGACATCATCATCCAAGCTGGTCCAGGTGGCGGAGATCGCGTCACGCTACAAGGGACGGCCGGAGATGTTAATGAAGGTCATCATCCAGGTGCAGAAGATCGTCCCGGCGTTTTCTGCGTCGGTGGCATCGGTCATTGCCCGGGAGATGGGGATTCCCCAGACGGATGTGTACAGCTTTGTCACGTTTTACGCGATGCTTTCCGTGAAGCCGAGGGGCAAATACATCATCCGCATGTGCAAGAGCGCGCCGTGCCACGTGAAGGGCGCGAAGGAGATCGTGCGGGCTCTGGAGGATCTTTTACATATCAAGATGGGTGAGACCACGGAGGACAACCGGTTCACCCTGGAATACTGCCCGTGCCTGGGTATCTGCGAGGTGTCACCAGCCATTATGATCAACGAGAAGACCTATGGCAACCTGACACCGGACAGCGTGCGGTCCATTGTGAAAATGTACATCCGTGAGGAGGTGGAAGACTGATGGAAGAGACGATTGTATTACTGCGGAATAAAGGGAAAATCGATCCGAAGAACGCGGCGGACTATGTGAAGACCGGCGGCTATGAGGCCCTGAGAAAGGCGCTTTCCATGAGCGGTGCCGAGATCATTGAGGAATTAAAGCAGGCAGGACTCCGGGGCCGCGGCGGCGCAGGCTTCCCGACTTACCGGAAGCTGCAGTTTGCTTATGACGCGCCGGGTGATGTGAAATACATTGTCTGCAACGCGGATGAGGGCGAGCCTGGAACCAATAAGGACCGCATTCTCTTAAGCACGGATCCCTGTGCCATTTTAGAGGGCATGGCCATTGCGGGAAAGGCCGTGAACGCCCATGTGGGATTCATTTACCTGCGGGCGGAGTATACCTATCTGATGCCGATTCTGGAGGCAGCCATTGCAAGCTCCATCGAGGAAGGATGCCTTGGTGAAAATATCTTCGGCAGCGGCTTTGATTTTACCGTCAAGCTCCGCTCCGGTGCCGGCGCGTATGTCTGCGGCGAGGAGACGGCGCTGTTTGAATCCATTGAGGGAAAACGAGGTGAGCCGAGATTCCGTCCGCCGTTCCCTGGCATCAAGGGCCTGTTTGGAAAGCCAACGGTGTTAAACAACGTAGAGACGCTGGCCAACATTGCTCCGATCTTCCGCAACGGTCCGGAGTGGTATCGTTCCCTGGGAACGGAGAACAGCCCGGGAACGAAACTGTTTACGATCTGTGGCAACGTGAAGCACAGAGGTGTGTATGAGTTTCAGATGGGTATTAACTTAGAGGAACTGATCTATGAGGTCTGCGGCGGCATTGAGGAAGACCGGAAGCTTCTGGCAGTGCAGACAGGCGGTGCCTCCGGTGCCATCATCAACGCGGAGCAGATTGATATGACACTGGATATTGATTCCGTGAGCGCGTCCGGCGGAAGACTGGGATGCGGAACCATTCTGGTGATCGATGACCGCAACTGCATCATTGACATTGTGCGCAACAACCTGGATTTCTTCCGGGATGAATCCTGCGGAAAATGTACGCCCTGCAGAGAGGGCGGAACCCGTCTGTACCAGCTCATCAGCAAAATCGCGAAGGGACAGGGCAGTGTCCGGGATTTAGACACCATTCAGGATCTTGCGGAGACCATGCGGCTGACCGCCCTCTGCGGACTGGGGCATTCGACGGCCGTGCCGGTGACCAGCAGCATCCAGAACTTTTATTCCCAGTATTTAAGCCATATTGACCGGGATCAATGCCCGGTATGCAGTCAGACAGGAGGAGAGTACTATGATTCATTTGAAGATTGATGGAGAGTGTGTGGAAGTCGAGGAGGGCACCACGATCCTGGAAGCAGCGAGAAAACTGAATGTTCATATCCCGACCCTGTGTTACCATGAGGACCAGGCGGTGAAGGCGGTCTGCCGGATCTGCGTGGTGGAGGTGGAGGGCCAGCGCCTTCTGCCGACTGCCTGCAATACGCCGGTTTCCGAGGGCATGGTGGTAAAGACTGCGTCCCCGAAGGTCATTAAGGCCCGCAAAAATGTGATGGAGCTGATCCTGGCCCGGCATCCCCAGGACTGCCTGATCTGCTCCAAGAATGGCTCCTGTGAGCTGCAGAAGGTGGCGAAGGATTTAAACATGAACCAGCCGAACCGCTACGAGCTGACCCTGCGGTCCACCAAGAAGGATGAATCCTCCCCGTGCATCGTCCGGGATATGAAGAAGTGCATTCTCTGCGGACGCTGCATGGAGAGCTGCGGCAAGGTGCAGGGAATCCAGGTGATGGCGAAGGAAAACCGCGGGTTCCACACGGAGATCGTGCCGCCTTACGGCAAGGATCTGGTAGATACTTCCTGTGTGGGCTGCGGGCAGTGTGTGCAGGTGTGCCCGGTGGGTGCCCTGTCCATCCGTGACAATACCGATGAGGTATACCACCAGATGGCAGCTGGAAAGACCATGGTGATTCAGATGGCGCCGTCTGTCCGCATCAACCTGGCAGAGGCGCTGGGCCAGAAACCTGGCACTGTTTCTACTGGAAAAATCGTGCATGCCTTAAAGAAGATTGGCTTTTACAAGGTGTTTGACTCCGATTTCAGCGCGGACTTAACCATTATGGAAGAGGGAACGGAGTTCTTAAAACGATTAAAAGAGGGCGGCACCCTGCCGATGTTTACTTCCTGCTGTCCGGCATGGGTGAAATACTGTGAGACCTACGGACCGGACCTTTTGCCGCACCTTTCCACTGCGAAATCTCCGCAGCAGATGTTCGGAAGCATCATTAAGACGTATTTTGCGGAGAAAGAGGGACTGAAGCGCGAGAATATCTGCAGCGTGTCCGTGATGCCGTGTACCGCTAAGAAATTTGAGTGCAAGCGCCCGGAGATGAAGGATGACGTGGATATCGTCATCACGGTAATGGAGCTGGCGAAGATGATCCGCACCGCAGGCATTGACTTTGACAACCTGGAGGACGCGGAGTTTGATGTGCCTTTCGGACTTGGAAGCGGCGCGGCCCAGATCTTCGGCATTACCGGCGGCGTGATGGAGGCAGCCCTGCGTACCGTGTATGAGGTGGTGACTGGCAATTCCCTGGAGGAACGCCTGGAGTTTACGGCAGTGCGCGGCTTTGAGGGCATTCGCGAGGCATCTTTGCAGATCGGTGACCTGACGGTAAAGGTAGCCATTGTCCACGGACTGGCCAACGCGAAGAAGGTTCTGGAGCTGGTGCGGGAAGGCAAGGCAGATTACTACTTTATTGAGATAATGAGCTGTCCGGGCGGCTGCATTGGAGGCGGCGGAAACGCACCGACCACCTGGAAAAAGCTTGCGGCCAGACGCGATGCCATCTACCGGGAGGACCGGAATCTTCCAATCCGCAAATCCCACGAGAACCCGTATGTACAGCAGATTTACAAAGAATTTCTTGGAGAGCCGCTGAGCGAAAAATCCCATGAGCTCTTACATACCCACTATATCAGCCGGAGAGACCTGATCCGGTAAAGAAGGATTCGTTTACGCAGCCATATCCGGCATGGCTTTCTGGATTTCCGGATTGTATTTTCCGGGATCCTGCGGTAAGATGTTACATAGAAAATCCTGCTGCTGTTTGCGGAAAAGCAAAACAGCAGCAAATGTGACATCAGGAGGATACAAACATGGCTTGTACAACGATTCTTGTAGGAAAACATGCATCTTATGACGGTTCTACCATGATCGCCCGGAATGATGATTCTGGGTCTGGTCATTTTACCCCGAAAAAATTTGTGGTGATCCACCCGGAGGATCAGAAGCAGACTTACCGTTCTGTATTGTCTCATGTGGAGGTGGAGCTTCCGGAGCATCCATACCAGTTTACGGCGGTGCCGAACGCGGTAGCCGGAAAAGGTATCTGGGCAGCCAGCGGTGTGAACGAAAAGAATGTGGCGATGACTGCCACCGAGACAATCACTTCCAATCCGCGGGTACTGGGCGCAGATCCGCTTGTGGAATACCAGCCGGCTGAGGACGGAAAAGAAGAGGTGCCGGGCGGCATTGGCGAGGAGGACATTGTGTATCTGGTGCTTCCGTACATAAACAGCGCAAGAGAGGGTGTCCTGCGCCTGGGAAGCCTTCTGGAGACCTACGGAACTTATGAGAAGAACGGAATCGCGTTTCAGGACGCAGATGAAATCTGGTGGCTGGAGACCATTGGCGGTCACCACTGGATCGCGAAGAAGGTTCCGGATGACCGGTATGTGGTGATGCCGAACCAGTTTGGCATGGATGAGTTTGATCTGGAGGATGCCTTTGGCGAACAGAAGGAGCATCTGTGCTCCGCGGATTTAAGAGAGTTTATTGAGAAGAATCATCTGGACCTGCGCCTGGATGAGGAGAGTGTGTTCTGCCCGCGCGATGCGTTCGGAAGCCACACCGATTCCGACCATGTATACAATACGCCGCGTGCTTGGTATATTGAGCGCTGCTTAAATCCGCATACCTTCGCCTGGGATGGCGTGGACGCAGAGTATGGTCCGGAATCCGATGATATCCCGTGGAGCCTGGTGCCGGAGAAAAAGCTGACCGTGGAAGATGTGAAGTACGTGCTTTCCACGCATTATCAGGGCACACCGTACGATCCGTACACCCATAGCGGGGATCTTTCCCAGCGTGGAAAATACCGTGCGGTCGGCATCAACCGCAATGATTTTGTGGCAGTCATCCAGATGCGCCCGGATCAGACGAAAGATGCTTCTGTGATCCAGTGGCTGGCTTTCGCCTCCAACGCATTCAACGTGCTTGTGCCGTTTTACGCGCGTGTCTCTGAGACCCCGGAGTACCTTGCCAACACCACAAAAGAGGTTTCCACCGACAACTTCTACTGGAACAGCCGCCTGATCGCAGCCATGACGGATGCCTCCTACGGAAAATCCATTGTCCATGTGGAGCGCTACCAGCTGGCAGTCCAGTCTGCTTCCTACGCGATCCTGCATAAGTACGATGCGCTGATGGAGCAGGCAGGTGATGCAGCGGAGCGTCAGATCCTCAGAGAGGACGCAAACCGGGAAATCGCGGAGATGTTAAAGAAAAAAACTGCGGACACACTGGATAAGGTTCTGTTTGAGCTGAGCAGCCAGATGAAGAATGCTTTTTCCAGATCCGATAACTAAAATTTCCAGGAGAGCTGTATGAACGAGAAAGAACTCCGCTACATGAAGTGCATTGCTGAGGCCGGAAGCATCCAGAAGGCGGCAGTGGTGCTGGAAAAAAATCCGTCATCCTTAAGCCGCGCCGTGCACCGGGTGGAGGAAGATATGGATATCATCCTGTTTAAGCGGACTCCTGAGGGACTGCGCCCCACACCTGAGGGCGAGGTCTACCTGCAGGCGGCGGATGAAATCCTTGCGATGTACGATCAACTGAAAGAATAAAGATAAAAGGGACTGTGACTAAAAAAGTTCCCGGGTACTCAACATATCAGGTTGTACGCATCTTGAGCCCACATGTCCGAATGTGGCGGATAAAATCCGACACTGACGAACATGTGTAAGCGAAAGCAAGCGAACAACGATATGTGAGTATCCGGGAACTTTTTTAGTCACAGTCCCTTCTCTGTTTTAGAGGAATGTTACGCAGACCGGGCTTCCGGTTGGAATGATATTTAAGGTCGGGATCAGCTGGCCGGTTGCGGCATCAAACTGGAACTCGATGATGGTGTCGCTGTCTTCATTTGCCACATAGCATTTGCCGTTTGGCGCGAAGCAGAAGAAGCGCGGGGTCTTTCCGAGACACGGAGCGAATCCGGTGGTTTTTAAGTATCCGGTTACCGGGTCAATGCGGTAGATTGCCATGCTGTCGGTGTAGCGGTTGGATACCAGGACATACTGGCCGGTCGGGTCGATCATGACTTCGCTGGCATCGGAATAGCCGGTCACGGTTTCCGGGACGGTGGAGAGTTCCTGGAGCGCGTTCATCTTTCCGGTGTTTTCATCAAACTGGAAGTATAAGACTTTATTGCCCTTTTCCTCGCACATGTAGAGCCAGCGGTTGTTCGGATGCATGGCTGCGTGGCGCGGCTCATCCCAGGTTCTGGAATAGAAGCGGTCGGTCTCGGTGAAGCTTCCGGTCTCGTGATCGTATTTTAAAGCACGCATCTGGCCGAAGCCGTGAATGCGGCCCTGGGCGCAGGCGAACAGATAATCCTGGTTCTGATCCCACAGACACTGATGGATGGTGGAGACAGCTCCTTCTTCTTTTCCCTCATAGGTAAAACGCGCAACGACCTCTCCGAGTGTTCCGTCCGGGTTGCGGCGGATGGTGTATAAGGTGCCGCCCTGCAGGGTTGCCACGATTACATGTTTGTTTTCGCGGTCCACGGTAATATCGACCGGATTCTTTCCGCCGATATCAATGGTATTTAAGTGCACTAGCGTGCCATCCTCCTGGATCTTGTAGCTGGACACAAGCGTCAGGTCTCCGTGAACGCTGTAGAGAAATTTCTTTTCTTTATCAAAACACTGAAAACTTGGGTTGTCATCGGTAAACAGGCACTGTTTCTGTTTCCAGGTTCCATCTGGAAGAATATCGTAGACTACCAGTCCTTCTCCGCGTGCATTGCGGGCTTTGGTTGTCCGGCATCCGACATAAGCGTATTTCATAATAAAACCTCCTGTAATTGATCTCGCAGATATTTGATACATTCATTATAGAAAGAAAGATTTTATAAGTAAAATTCTTATATTTATATGGAACGATAAGATGGGAAAATGCAGGAATTGTTAAAAATAGACAAATTGAGAGTGCGAAAATCTGACAAACTATACAAAAACACGCCGTGTATGACAAAAACATAACAGATGATTGCTTATAATATCATATAAAAAACAATATTTTACCTTATCTTATGATTTTGATAAACTTATGGCATGAAAGACATGTCTCAACGAAAGAATGTACGAGAGTGCAGAAACATGATGAGGAGGGTTTTATATGAATATGGCGGTTGTATCACTGCTGGCTCTGGCTGCGGCTATCGTGGCAGGTTTCATCCTGAAAATTAATGTAGGAATCGTTTCGATCGCTCTGGCTTATCTGATCGGACTGATCTATGGAATCCCTGCGGGCAAGATCATCAGCGGATTCAGTTCTTCCATGGCGCTGACCATGATCGGTGTGCTGTATCTGTTTGGCATCATCAGCAACAACGGAACGCTGGAAGTTCTCGCGAAGAAGATCACGAAAGTAGCAGAGAAGCAGAAATTTTTACTGTATGTTGCAATGTTTGCGATCGGCGCAATCCTTTCCGGCGTCGGCCCTGGCGCGATCCCGACTCTGGCGATTGTTCCGGTTCTGGCGATCCCGGTTGCGTTAAAAGCGGGAATCAATCCGATCCTGCTGTCCCTGATCGGCCAGATGGGAGCACAGGCGGTGCGTATGTCCCCGATCACCCCGGAGGCAGTCGTTGTTTCCGGCCTGATGACGGAGCAGGGCCTGGATGGAAATACTGTTCCGGCTATGTGGTGCCTGTTTGTCACAGAGCTTGCCATGATCGCGGCATCCTTTATTGTATTTAAGGGCTGGAAGTTTGAAGAGCCGATGAAGGGCATCCAGGAAGAAGAAAATCCGTCCTTCAGCGGAAAACAGAGGATCTCCCTGATCGGCCTTGCGCTGATGATCATCAGCGTGGTTGTATTTGACTGCAATGTTGGCCTGGTAAGTTTCCTGATCGGTTCTGTGCTCGTGATCTTAAAATGCGGCGATGACAAGGCAGCGCTCAAATCCCTGCCGTGGAATACCATTCTTCTGGTACTGGGCATGGGTGTTCTGATGAACATTGTAAAACTGGCAGGTGGTGTGGAGCTTCTTGCAAATTCCATCGCATCGGTATGTACAGACCGGACTGCTTCCCCGCTCATGTGCCTGGCAGCAGGAATCATGTCCTTCTTCGCGTCCGGACTCGGCGTGGTATTCCCGACCCTGATCCCGACGGTGGGAGGAATCGCGCAGGGCTTAAACAGTGTGACTCCGAATGAGCTGATGGCAGCGGTTGTCATTGGCGGTACCGTAGCCGGATTTACACCGATTTCCACAGCCGGCGCGCTGATTCTTGCAGGTGTTTCCCAGTTTGAGGGAATCCATGATAAGTATCCGCAAAATAAGATGTTCATTGAGTTATTTATCGTATCCTTTATCGCACTGTTCATCAGTGTCGCATTTGCCGGACTTGGGGTTTACCGGATCATCTGCGGATAAAAATTGACAGCCATTTTCCTAATCTGTTATACTGGATAGCAGATTAGGAGGTGGCTGTTTTGGATTCGAAACAATTGCAGTACATATTGAAAGTGGCGGAATGCCAGAATATCACACGCGCGGCAGAACAGCTCTATGTGTCCCAGCCGGCACTGAGCAGTTTTATCTCAAAGGTGGAAGAAGAACTTGGCGCGAAGATCTTTAACCGCAGCACGACACCGCTCACTCTGACGCAGGCGGGAGAGTGTTATGTTAAAACAGCAAAGAAGATCCTGGCACTGCAGGAAAATCTGAAAGAAGAAGTGGAGAACATCAACTGCTGCAGGGAGGGCGTGATCCGGATTGGTCTGTCGGATATGCGCGCGACATCCCTGCTTCCGTTTGTGCTCCCGGAGTTTCAGCGGCTCTACCCGAATATCCGGATCCAGACGGTGGAGTCGAGCAGCCGGAATGTAGAGGAAAATGTAAGAAACGGCTCTGTGGATCTTGGCATTATCCCGCTTTACCAGGTGGGAGCGGATTTTCAGACCCGGGTTTTGTATGATGAGGAGATTCTTCTGGTTTCCGGACAGGAATTGCCGGGACACCGCGGCGAGATACGCCAGTGGGTCAGCATTGAGGATTTAAATGACAGGCCGTTTGCGCTGATGGGGCCGCATACCCGGATCCGCAAGGCGATCGATTCCATTTTTCTGGAGCATGGGGTGCGTCCGTCCAGCGTGATTGAATCGTCCAATCATATGACGCTGTACCTTCTGGCGAGCACCGGAATCGCCCTCAGCATTGTGCCGGAGGCAACCGTCCGCATGATGAACCCGATCCGGATCCCGCATATCTATTCCCTTGGCAAGGCCGGATTTCACTGGAATATCGGTGCGATCTGGAGCCAGGACCAGGAACTGAACAGCGCGCAGCAGCAGCTGATCAAATTATTAAAAAACAGATATCTGTAAAAAAGGGGTGTTGCGAACGTGGCGGAGCCAGGTTTGCAACACCTTTTTCGTTTCATAGGAAATTGCGTCCTATGAAACAAAAAACGCTCCGCGAGGATGCGCACTCGGCGCAGGGGTAGATGGTTGCCGAAGCAACCGCGCCTCGGCGCGAGAATGTGCCAAGGCACATTCTTTTTTATGGTCAGGAATTATTGGCATCTGCGAGAGCAGCGTCGGATGATTTCAGGAAGCGGATGAATTCTTTTGCGCATTTGGAGAGCGGACGGCCTTTGGGATAGCCGATGACCAGCTTCCACGATGCCTGCAGTGCCGGGTCGAGGGGGTAGCAGGCCAGGTTGTCTACACCGGAAAAGAGATTTAAGTATGAGTGTGGAAGAAAGGTTACACCCATGCCAGAGGCGGCCAGGCGCTTGGCGGTCTCCATGTTTTTGGTGGTGTAGCGGATGCTGGGCTTTATGGAGAGCTGGGACAAAATGGAGTCTGCCACCTGGCGGAGCTTCTGGCGGTTTGCCACCATGAGAAACGGTTCTTTTTCCAGCGCCTTTAAGTCGTAGACATTCAAGGGGCGGTAGTCTGGAAACTGATATTTGCGCGTGAAGGCGAGCGGCATAACCAGATAAAAGTCATCTTCTGCCAGAAGTTCATAGTGGATTGCCTCGTTTGGTGTCTCATAGTGCATGACGGAAAAATCCAGTTTTCCGGACAGCATGAGTTTGTCGAGTTCCGTGGAGTTATTCTCCTTAAACTGCACGGAGATGTCCGGGTAGAGCTCCTGAAAGGCAGGAAGGACCCTGGGCAGGAGATAAGTTCCGAGGTTGATCGGAATGCCGAAGGTGAGTTTTCCGCGGCGCATCTGCCGGTATTCGTCCAGGTCGGCTTCTAGGCGTTTGCAGCGGTCGAGGATCTTTCTTGCGGTGTCTAAGTAGCGCAGGCCAAAGGCGGTTGGAACCAGCCCCTCCTGGGTGCGGTCAAAAATTGTTTTGCCAAATTCTTGTTCGACTTTGTTTAAAGATTCACTTAAGGAAGGCTGGGAGATAAAGAGCTCCTGTGCGGCCCTGGTGATGTTTCCGTGTTCTGCGATGGTCAGGATATAAAGAAGTTCGTTCTGTGTCATTTGTAATAACCTCCTATGTTAGTTTACCACACATCATGCAAAAATCCTATATGAGATATGCAGAATTATGTATTTTACCTATGTGAAATCATGTGTTAAGATAATGCCATAACAAAGAACGGAGCCGCGGCTGGCACAACATGGCAGCCGCAGCCAGACAAATCATACATGGAGGGAAATCATGGAGAAGAATGTAGAGAATGTAAAAGTTGCACAGGAAAAGTTCGGCGAACTGATTCAGTCTGAGTTTGAGCGCATTGAGCGCATGAAAGCAGATAACGAGATTACCGATTTCGACAAACTGGACAAAATCGTGATTGGCGTGCTTCCGGGCGATGGTATTGGCCCGATCATTATGAAACAGGCACTTCGTGTATTAAACGACCTGCTGGCACCGGAGATCGCAAGCGGCCGTGTTGAGATCCGCGAGATCGAGGGCATGACCATTGAAAACCGTGCCGCAAAATTACAGAGCCTTCCGGACGATGTATTCGAAGAGATTAAGAAATGCAATGTCCTCATCAAAGGACCGATGGTTACCCCGCGTGCCGGTGAGCCGTGGCCGAACCTGGTATCCGCAAACAGCCTGCTCCGCCGTGGCCTGGAGCTGTTCGCAGCAGTTCGTCCGATCAAGATTCCGGATAAGAACATCGACTGGACTTTCTTCCGTGAGAACATCGAGGGTGAGTACATCTGGGGCAACAAGGGCATTCAGGTAAACGATGACCTGGCTGTTGACTTCAAGGTACAGACCAAGCAGGGAAGCGAGCGCATCGCAAGAGCTGCTTTTGAGTACGCAAGAAAGAACGGCAAGAAGAACGTGACCATCGTAACTAAGGCAAACATCGTAAAACTGGCTGATGGAAACTTCATCAAGGCTGTCCGCAAGGTCGGCGAAGAGTATCCGGAGATTGAGATCCAGGAGCGTCTGGTTGACGCAATGTGCGCAAAGATGCTGGATCCGGAGTTCAACAAGGGCATCGAGGTTGTAGTACTTCCGAACCTGTATGGCGATATCGTAACCGACGTTGCAGCAGAGCATCAGGGAGGTCTGGGAACCGCTTCCTCCTCTAACCTGGGCAACAAGTACGCAATGTTCGAGGCAATTCACGGAACCGCTCCGTTCCTGATCAACCACGGCAGAGGCGACTACGCAGATCCGTGTTCCCTGATCCGTGCAGCAGGCATGCTGATGGCTCATATCGGTTACGCAGACCGTAAGGAAATTCTGGAGAAGGCTCTGGACATCTGCACCATCACCGAGCGCAAGAAAGTTGTTACCACCGATGTGGATGGCGCAAGCGCAGCAGAGTTTACCGATTACCTGTTAGAGACCATCGAGAAGATTAAATAAGACAGATACATATCCCCTATTTGATATATCTCCTTCAAAATGCCTGGGGCTGCTTAATTTTCAGCGGCTCCAGGCATTTTCCGTTTTCATTTTCCATGAGATATGATATAGTAAATAAGACAAGAAACAAATTTACACGAAATTGGAAGTGGACGGAATGAATGAGGCACGAAATGCAACTTCTGTAATCTGCTCTGCCTATGACAGCTTTTTCGCGGCGGAAAAAAAGATTGCGGATTTTCTGATGGAACATAAGGCGGAAGCCGCCGGGATGACGGTTGGGGAGCTGGCAAAGGCGAGCCAGACGAGCGACGCGACAGTATCCCGTTTCTGCCGCCGTTGTGGTTTTAAGGGCTTTCAGGACTTAAAGATGGCGCTGACCAGGGAGCTTTTGGAGGAAGAACGCCAGGAGCAGGATGTAACAAACGAGATTGACCGGAATGACCTGGCGCAGTCTCTGAAAAACATCCTGGCGAACAAAGTGGCGGAGCTTACCGAGACGGTTCGGATGATGGATACAGACAATCTGGAGGCGATTCTGGAAAAGCTGGAACATGCGCGTATTGTGCAGCTTGCCGCCGTTGGAAATACGCTTCCGGTAGCGCTCGACGGCGCGTTCAAGTTCAGCCAGCTTGGAATTATGGCTGTGACAGGGACCATCTGGGAAGCCCAGACGGCGTATGCGTTTAATCTGGGACCGGAGGATGTTGTCCTGATCATTTCCAATTCCGGAACTTCGGACCGCCTGCAGATCCTGGCAGAGGGCGCAAAGGAAAATGGCGCAGCGGTTGTGCTCATTACCAATAATCCGGAGTCCCCGCTGGCGCAGATCGCGGATTACCGCATTATCACGGCGACAAGGGAAAAACTCTTCACGGAGGAGTTCTGGTTTTCCCGTGTTGCGGCAACCGCAGTCATGGAAATTCTGTATCTTCTTCTGATGGCAGGAAAGGACGATGCGGCTGAGCATATCCGCCGTCATGAAAAAGCAATCTCCGCGGATAAACAGATGGCAAAACGGAAAGAATAGCGAACGAATCATATAGGTATTTTACACAAAAGAAAGGTGGTATTCCCGAACGGGGAAGCCATCTTTTTGTGTTAAATGCCGAAAATCATCATGAAAAGAACTTTCACATAAAACACTATTGACGAAAAAAGAAAATCATATTATGATGGACTCAACGATAAGAAAAAAAATTTCTTAACATCAAGGAGAGATGACATATGATTTACACAGTAACCTTAAATCCGGCTCTGGACTATGTGATCGCTGTGGATCATTTCGCGCCGGGTCAGATCAACCGCACGAAGACGGAGACCATGGTCTGCGGCGGAAAGGGCATCAACGTGTCGGCACTTCTTGCCAACCTCGGCTATGAGAGCACCGCGCTTGGCTTTGTGGCCGGGTTCACCGGGGAAGAGATTGTGCGCCGCTGTCAGAAAGCAGGGTTCCATTCCGATTTCATCCGCGTGAAGGATGGCATGTCCCGCATCAACGTGAAGATGAAATCCGATGAGGAAACCGAGATCAACGGCAAAGGAGCGGACATCACGAAAAAGGATGTAGATCTTCTGTCAGAGCAGATCGATCTTTTAAAGGAAGGTGATGTGCTGGTACTTTCCGGAAGCATCCCGTCCAGCGTGAGCAGCACCATTTACCGCGACCTTATGAAGCAGCTTTCCGGACGCGGCGTACAGATCGTGGTGGATGCGGAAAAGCATCTTTTAATGGAAGTGCTGCCGCTGCACCCGTTCCTCATCAAGCCGAACAACCATGAGCTGGAAGTGATGGCAGGACGTGCGCTTCCGACGAAGGAAGATCTTCTGGATGCGGCGAAGTGGCTGCAGGAGCAGGGCGCGCGCAATGTCCTGGTTTCTATGGCCGGGGACGGAGCGCTTCTTGTAACGGAGGATGGCGCAGTTTACGAGGAGGGCGTCTGCAGGGGCACCGTGATCAACTCCGTGGGAGCGGGGGACTCCATGGTGGCAGGTTTTCTTGCCGGATATTTAAAAACCGGGGATTACGGCTATGCCTTAAAACTCGGAACCGCAAGCGGCGGAGCGACTGCCTTTTCTTATGGAATCGGCAGCCGGGAGAAGATTATGGAACTGCTGGCACAGCTGAATGAACAGGAGGAGTAAAGTATGCGTATTACAGAACTGCTGAAACAGGAAAGCATTGGGCTGAACCAGTCGGTATCCACAAAAGAAGAAGCAATCGACCGCATGGTAGATCTGATGGCAGCAGGCGGCCACTTAAAGGATAAGGCCGGTTATAAGGAAGGAATCCTCGCAAGGGAGGCGCTTGGAAGCACTGGCATTGGAGGCGGCATCGCGATCCCGCATGCCAAGGTCGAGGCAGTAAAGGAACCGGGACTGGCAGCCATGGTCGTGCCGGATGGCGTGGACTACGAGGCGTTCGATGGTTCCCTGGCGTATATCCTGTTTATGATCGCGGCGCCGGCAGAGGGCGCAGATGTACATCTGGAGGCACTTTCCAGACTGTCTACACTGCTCATGAACCCGGACTTTATGGAGGGACTTTTAAAGGCTGGCTCCAAAGAGGAGTTTTTGAAGGTCATCGACGAGGCAGAGACCGCAAGACTTGGTGCGGAAGAGAAGGCTGAGGAGGACAAGGCAGCTGGTCAGGCAGATGCTGCAGCCGGGGCAGAGGCCAGACCTGCGGCAGATGAAAAAGAAACATCCGGCAAACAGGCATCGGGTTATCGTGTTCTGGCCGTTACGGCATGCCCGACGGGTATTGCCCACACTTACATGGCAGCCGAAAGCCTGGAGAACATGGCAAAGAAACTTGGCATTTCCTTTAAGGTTGAGACCGACGGATCCGGCGGCGCGCAGAATGTGCTGACGAAAGAGGAAATTGCGTCAGCGGAAGCCATCATTGTGGCAGCAGATAAGAATGTTGGTATGGCCCGCTTTAACGGAAAACCGGTCATCCAGGTTCCGGTAGCAGACGGCATCCACAAGGCAGAGGAGCTTCTGACCCGTGCGGTGAGCGGAAACGTTCCGGTTTATCATCACCAGGAAGAGGGCGGCGAGAGCAGTGCTTCCGAGGAGGGAAAAGACAGCATCGGACGTACCATTTACAAGCACCTGATGAATGGCGTATCCCACATGCTTCCGTTCGTCATCGGCGGCGGCATCCTCATTGCGCTGGCATTCCTGTTCGATGATTATTCTATCGATCCGTCCAATTTTGGTAAGAACACACCGCTTGCGGCATACTTAAAGACCATCGGTGAGCAGGCTTTCGGCATGATGCTGCCGATCCTCGCAGGATTTATCGCCATGAGCATTGCGGACCGTCCTGGCCTGGCAGTTGGTCTGGTGGCAGGCCTTGTGGCTAAAATGGGATGCACGTTCGCAAATCCGGCAGGCGGCGATGTAAACGCTGGTTTCCTCGGCGCGCTGTTCGCAGGTTTTGCAGGCGGTTATCTGGTACTTGGATTAAGAAAACTGTTCTCGAAGCTTCCGAAGTCTTTAGAGGGCATCAAGCCGGTGCTTCTGTATCCGGTCATTGGTATTTTCCTGGCAGCTGTGGTAACGACTTTCATTAACCCGTACATGGGTATGATTAACAACGCCCTGTCTGCATTCTTAAACGGCATGGGCGGAACCAGCCGCATCGTGCTCGGCATGGTGCTTGGCGGCATGATGTCCATCGACATGGGCGGCCCGTTCAACAAAGCAGCTTATGTGTTCGGAACCGCGCAGCTTGCGGAGGGCAACTTTGAGGTGATGGCGTCTGTTATGGCAGGCGGCATGGTACCGCCGATCGCCATCGCGCTGTGCACTACTTTCTTTAAGAAGAAATTCACCGAGAAAGAGCGTCAGTCCGGTCTGGTAAACTATGTGATGGGACTTTCCTTCATCACTGAGGGAGCCATCCCGTTCGCAGCCCAGGATCCGCTTCGCGTGATCCCGTCCTGTGCTATCGGCGCAGCGGTGGCAGGCGGTCTTTCCATGGCATTCGGATGTACCCTGCGCGCGCCGCACGGCGGCATGTTCGTGCTGCCGACCATCGGCAATCCGCTCATGTATCTGGCAGCCGTTGTGATCGGCTCTGTGGTTGGATGCATCATCATGGGCTTCTTAAAGAAGAACGTGGAAGAGTAAAGAAAGCATCAAATTGGATCGCTGTCCGGGGAATGGGAGTCCCTGCGGATGGCTGAAACAAAAAACGTGAAAAGCAAATGGGAGTATTTGCAGATAGAGAAATTTGACAGCAGAACGAAAATAGAAGAACCGCAGTGAATTTAACAGAGCCTGGACGAGGGGAGAACGTCCAGGCTCTGTTTTTGTCTGCGTAAATTGTCGATTGTTGACAATTTACTATTTACAATCCGGCGAATTAACGGTAGAATAGGAATATCAAACATAAAGGAGAAGAATCATGTCAGACAAAAACAAGATCACATGGAGTGCGCTTGCCTTTATGGCATTCTCGACTGTGTGGGGGTTCGGCAACATTGTAAATGGTTTCGTTTACTTTAACGGTGTCCAGGTTATTTTCAGCTGGCTTTTAATGTTTGCCCTGTACTTTATTCCGTACGCCCTCATGGTAGGCGAGCTGGGGTCCGCATTTAAAAGTACCAGCGGCGGTGTCAGCGGCTGGCTTCACGAGACTACCAATGCAAAACTTGCCTACTATGCAGGCTGGACTTACTGGGCATGCCACATCACATACATTGCAAGTAAATCCAGCGGCGGCTTAAAAGCGCTAAGCTGGGCGGTGTTCCGCAATGCGGAAACCTATGACACCCTGCCGACCCATCTGGTACAGATCGCAACCCTGGTGGTTTTCCTGATTGGCTGTTATGTAGCCAGCAGAGGATTGAATCCGCTGAAGAAAATGCTGACTCTGACAGGTACCACCACGTTTGTGATGTCCCTGCTTTACATTGTTATGATGCTGGCAGCACCGGCAATCAACCCGGCAGCAGAGTATACGCATGCGGATTTCTCTCTCAGAGGACTGATCCCACAGTTTAATTTAGGCTATATCACCTCCATCTCCATCCTGGTATTCGCGGTGGGTGGTTGTGAAAAAATCTCTCCGTATGTAAATAAGGTAGAGAATCCGAGCAAGGGCTTCCCGAAGGGCATGATCGCTGTCGCAGGCATGGTTGTTGTCTGCGCGATCCTTGGTACCCTGGCTATGAGCCGCATGTTCGATCCGGCAGTCATCAACGCAAGCGAGGAGAGCTTCAATGCTTATGCGGCAAACGGTTCCTACTGGGCATTCCAGAAGCTGGGCCAGTATTACCACCTGGGAGATACCTTCCTGATCATCTACGCACTTTGTAATGTGATCAGCCAGTTCTCCGTTCTGGTATTGAGCATCGACGCACCGCTTCGTATGCTTCTTGATAATGAAACTACCCAGCAGTTCATTCCGTCTGCGTTAAAGAAGACCAACAAATACGGCGTGTACAGCAATGGTATCTGGATGGTAGTTGTGCTTTCCGGTGCCATCATCCTGGTACAGTCCTTTGTTCCGGGCGCGGCAGCCGTGCTCCGTCAGCTGACCAAATTAAACTCTGTCTGCATGCCAATGCGTTATATGTGGGTATTTGTTGCCTACATTGCGCTGCGCAGAGCCATCGACCGGATTCCGGCAGAGTACCGTTTTGTAAAGAATCAGGCTGTAGCCAAGTTCTTTGGCGGATGGTGCCTGTTTGTAACCGCAGCGAGCTGTCTGCTTGGTATGTATGACACCAATCCGTTCACCTTTGCGCTGAACGTCATCACCCCGGTGGTACTGACTGCCCTGGGCCTGATTCTGCCTCAGATCGCAAAGCGCGAACAGCAGAAAAACGCGTAAAAACAACAGAATTACTTAAGAAGATAAGGTGAAACATGGAACGAAAAAATGTTCCGTGTTTCACTTTACTTGTTTAAAGTGGTATGGTACAATAGCAAAAAATAAAAACGTGTATGCTAGCAGAATCATGAATGAAAAAGGAAACAGGAACAGACATACGCAAAAAGCAAGGGGAACTATGGGCAGACTGGATTATCGGACATTAAGGGAAAGCGTTGCAGACGAAATCAGAATGAAGATCATAAACGGGGAGCTTGTTCCCGGCGCGCGGATCATGGAGCAGGACCTGGCTTCGGAATTTGGTGTCAGCAGGGGACCGGTGCGCGAGGCGCTGCGCCAGCTGGAAGAAGAGGGGCTGGTGGAGTATGCCCGGAACGCAGGCTGTTCAGTGCGTCAGATCGATGCGGAAGATATTTATGAGATTTATTATATGCGCGCTAATTATGAGATGATGGCGGTGAAGCTGTATGGAAAAGCGTTTCCAGAACAGACGCTGGAATGTATGCAGCAGATTCTGGACCAGATGCAGGATCTGAAATGGGATGCCTACCGGGAAGTCTTTGAACTGGATAACCGCTTCCATGAGCAGATCATGGACCTGGTCCCATTCAAACGCCTGAAAAAGGCCTGGGAGGATTTAAGCTACGGTAATATTGTGATTGGTTATAACATGAACGTAAACCGCAAGGATGTGATCGAGATCCAGCACCGCATTCACGAAAAGCTGCTGAACGTATGCCGGGAAGGAAGTCCGGAACAGATCACACAGGCCATTCTTGACCATTATCTGCTTGGTCTGGAAAAACTGATCCGCAAAATGCAGGATGAGAGTGGAGCGGGCGAGGAGCAGCGTGAAGAGACGAGCAAGACTGCTCAGGCATTTGCGCAGGAGCAGGAGAGCGCATAGAAATAGAATGTTTGTGGGTAAAAATAAAAAAGAAGAGCATCCCACCGGATCAAAGTGTTGGATCCGGCAGGGATGCTCTTTGGGTTTCATAGGAAATGATCAGCAGTACTTCTTCTGCGTCCCTGTTTGGCTTTACCTGCGGCATAGGCAGTCAGGCAGGTGCCAAACATCATGGTTCCGGCAAGTCCTGCAAAGAGAACCGCTTTTATCTTATGATTCTTTTTCATTTCTCAAAACCTCCAGATTTAATCTATCATCTTTTTCCATGATTATAAACCCTGGAACCGTTCCAGGGTCAAGTTCTTCAAAACATTCCAAACAGTTATTAATAATGATAAAAATAGGCCATTTTACTTTATGATACGGATGGATTATAGTAAAGATAACAAAAAACAAAGCACGAAACCCGAAAGGAGTTGTCAGTTATGTATATGAAAAAATATCCATGCGTGTATATGCGCGGCGGCACCAGCAAAGCAGTATTCTTCCATGAGAAAGACCTTCCGGAGGACAGAAGCCTCTGGGATGAGATCTTCATGAAGGTCATGGGTACCCCGGATGTAAAGCAGATCGACGGCATGGGCGGAACCGTTTCCTCCACCAGCAAGATTGCTGTCATCTCTCCGTCTGACCGGGAGGATGTCGATGTCAATTACACGTTCAAGCAGGTTGACATTGTGATTCCGCGCGTAGACGGCAGCGCAAACTGCGGCAACATTTCTTCCGCAGTCGGCCCGTTTGCCATCGATGAGGGACTGGTAAAGGCCGTAGAGCCGATTACCGTTGTGCGCGTACTGAACACCAACACCAACAAGATCATTGAAGAACATGTTCGTGTAGAAGATGGCCATGCAATGGTACACGGCGACGAGGTCATCAAAGGTGTACCGGGAACCGGTTCCCGCATCGACATGTACTTTGAGGATCCGGCAGGTTCCAAGACCGGCAAGCTGTTCCCGACCGGAAACAAGCGCGATATCTTCGATGTTCCGGGTTACGGCGAGATTGAAGTAACCGTATTAGACTGCTCTAACCCGATGGTATTTATCCGGGCAAAAGACCTTGGCATCAAGGGAACCGAGCTGGTAGAGCTGAACCAGAATAAAGACGTGATGGAGCACATCGAGCGCATCCGCTGCATCGCGGCATTAAAATGTGGTTTCGTAGAGAAATGGGAGGACGCAAGAACCAAATCCACTTCCGCACCGAAGGTATCCATCATCTCGGATCCGCAGGATTACATCGATATGGATAAGAACGAGGTAAAAGCAGAGGCTATGGATATCTGCTGCCGGGCCATCTCCGTAGGATCCCTGCACAAGGCATATCCGATGACTGTTGCGGTTGGAACCGGAGCAGCTGCAAGAATCCCGGGAACCATCGTAAACGATATCGCAAAACCGGCGCCGGATCAGGATATCATCAAGATCGGACACTCCAGCGGCGTGACCGAGGTCGATGTGAAGATGGACGGCGAGCGCGTCATCAAGGGCGGCGTAACCCGTACCGCCAGAAGAATCATGGATGGCTGGGTTTACGTCAGAGACTGATTGAAAACACGGGATTGCCGGGGCTGTGGGCGTCTGGCAATCCTGGAATGAGAGAGCAGTTCATTGAGAAAATGAGAGGAGAATATTCACATGGTAACCTTACATGAAGGAAAACATTACATTGTCAATAATGATCATATCGCCACTGCAGAAGAAGCTGCAAAGCTTTCCGCGGAAGAGGGCAGAAAACAGACTTTAACCTATCAGGTGCTGGAAAAGCACAACCACTCCGACAACATGGAACATCTGGAAATCAAATTTGAGTCCATGGGTGTATACGATAACACCTATGTCGGTATTTTACAGACCGCATACGCAAGCGGACTGAAAGAGTTCCCGATGCCGTGCGTGTTCACCAACTGTCATAACTGTCTGTGCGCAGTCGGCGGCACCATCAATACCGATGTACATAAATACGCAGAGTCTGCCTGCAAGAAGTCCGGCGGTATCTTTGTTCCGCCGCATGAGGCAGTCATCCACCAGTATATGCGTGAGATGATCGTGAAATCCGGCGACATGTCCATCGTTTCCGATTCCCACACCCGTTACGGCACCCAGGGTTCCGTATCCATCGGCGAGGGCGGTCCGGAGCTGGCAAAAGCCATGCTGGGCAAATATTATGAGATCGATTACCCGGAGGTCATCGGCGTGTTTATGACCGGCGCTCCGAAGCCGTGGGTAGGACCGATGGATGTGGCTCTGAGCATCATCGGCAAGGTATTTAAAAATAACTTTGTAAAGAATAAAGTCCTCGAGTTTATCGGACCTGGTGTCAGCAGTATGTCCATGGATTTCCGTAACGGCATTGATACCATGACCACGGAGTCCGCATGTCTTTCCTCCGTATGGGCTACCGATGACAAGGTAAAAGAGTACTTTGAGATCCACAAACGTCCAAACGATTTCAAGCGTATGCAGCAGGGTGACGCAGCTCTGTATGATGGCATTGTAGAGATCAACCTGGACACCATCGTTCCGATGATCGCGCTGCCGTTCCATCCGAGTAACGCTTATCCGCTGGCAGATGTCATCGCAGATCCGGAGAAATATCTGGGTATGGTCGAGAAAGAAGCAGAGCGCGTCTTCGAGAACAACAAGGACATCCACTTAGACCTGCGTTCCAAGATCCACAATGGAAAGATCAAAGTAGACCAGGCAGCGATTGCAGGCTGTGCTGCAGGTTCCTTTGAGAACATCTACGCCGTAGACCAGATTGCGAAGAAATTAAATCACGGCCTTGGAACCTTCCCATTAAACATTTACCCGGCATCCCAGCCGATTATGTACGAGTTAAACAAGATTGGTGTGCTGAATGACCTGATGAACTATGGTGCCCGCGTGAAGACCGCGTTCTGCGGACCGTGCTTTGGCGCTTCCGATGCTCCTGGCAACAACGATTTCTGTATCCGCCACAGCACCAGAAACTTCCCGAACCGCGAGGGTTCCAGCCCGGCAAACGGCCAGATTGCTTCCGTAGCGCTGATGGATTCCAAGTCCATCGCGGCAACCGCGTTCAATGGCGGTTACTTAACCTCCGCAGAAGACTGTCCGGTCGAGTTTACCGTTCCGACCTACGAGTTTAACAGCAACATTTACGATAACATTGTTTATAACGGATATGGCAAGGCACAGCCGGAGACCGAGATCGTCTATGGTCCGTCCATCAAGGATTGGCCGCAGATGTCTGCCCTGACCGACAATCTGCTCCTTCAGGTGGCAAGCGTGATCCGCGATGAGGTGACCACCACCGATGAGCTGATCCCATCCGGTGAGACTGCATCCTACCGTTCCAACCCGTACAAGATTTCTGAGTTTACCCTGATCCGAAAAGATCCGGAGTATGTCGGCAAGGCAAAGGCGGTACAGGTTTACGAGAAAGCCCGCGTGGCAGGCGATGCCGCAAAGACCGCAGAGATTTATGAAGTTCTGAAGGCAGTTGGCGTGGACGCACCAGTAGAAGAACTGATGAAGACCACCGGAATCGGTTCTGTATTATACGCAAAACGCCCGGGTGATGGCTCTGCCCGTGAGTATGCCGCAAGCTGCCAGAAGGTACTGGGCGGTCTGGCAAACATCTGCATCGAGTACGCAACCAAGCGTTACCGCAGCAACTGCGTAAACTGGGGCATGCTGCCGTTCACTTATCCGGATGACAACATCAACCTGGAGGTTGGTGAGTATGTATATCTTCCGGGCATCCGTAAGGCAGTAGAAGAGGGCGCAACCCGGTTTGAGGCAACCATCATCGGAAAAGACGGAAGCACCCGTACCATGGAACTGGAGTTAAATGGCGTGAGCGAGGCTGAGAAGAAGGTCCTTCTGGCAGGCAGCCTGATTAACTCTTACAAAGCAGAATAGAAATGGGGCGTGTGTATGTCGGATTTGCGAAAATTAGCAGAATTCATTCATGACATCACATGGGACCAGTTACCGGAGCGCGTGCGGGAGACTGCCGCGCTCCGCGTGCTTGATCTGGTCAGTGTGGCAGCCGGGGCGGCGAAGGATCCGCTGGTGGAAGCAGCGAAAGAGGCGCTGGGCACGGTGAGCGGATGCCGGATGGAAATGCCGCCTGTGGCTCAGCCGGGATTTGTCTCCGTCTGGGGTGACACCCGGAAGTATCCACTGGCAACCGCTGCTATGCTCAACGCCATGCTGGCCCATACCCTGGAACTGGATGATGTCCACACCGCTTCCAAAACCCACGGAAGTGCCAGTCTGATCCCGGCGGCCTGGTCCTGCGCGGAGTATCTGGGAAAGAGCGGAAAAGACTTTCTGCTGGCGGTGGTCTGCGGGTATGAGACGGTAAATCGCGTGGGCATGGCCTTTGGTGTATCCGCCCACCGGAACCGCGGCTGGCATGCCACGGCAACCTGCGGTGTGTTCGGCTGTGCAGCAGCCTGCGCGAAGCTTCTGGATCTGAGCATGGACCAGATCGTATGGGCCCTTGGCATGGCCGGAACCCAGTCCAGTGGTGTCTGGGCGTTCCTCGGAGACGGCAGCAACTGTAAGATCCTGCATCCGGCAAGAGCAGCGGCGGATGGCATCGAGGCGGCGTTCCTGGCAAAAGCCGGCATGACCGGACCGGAGCATATCTTTGACGCGAAGGATGGCGGACTTTTATATGCCATGTCCGATGGCGGTGATGTGTCAAAACTGAGCCAGGGACTGGGTGAGGTCTATGAAATCTTAAATATGGATATGAAGCCGTATCCGTGCTGTCGAAGCGCCCACTGTGCCATTGACGGAATTCTGGAGATCCGGGAGCAGATGGAAGCACGCATGGGACTGAAAATTCGGAATATGTCCGAAGCAGAAATCCTGGCAGACCAGATCCAGGCAATCGGGATCGATACATACCTGGTTGGCTACAAGCAGTGTGCCGTGAGCGATGGCTGCCTGCATCCGAAAACCATTCTGGACGCGAAATTCTCCACGCCATATTCTGTCGCAGCCGCTTTTCTTTGCGGAACCGTCGGCATGGAGCAGTTCGAGCCGGAGGTAGTATTTGATCCGGTTGTTCAGAAACTGCTGGAGAAAGTCACGGTGCATCCGGCAGACCGCTTTACTGAGCAGTATCCAAAACACTGGGGCTGTCATGTGAAGGTCACCATGCAGGATGGCACCGTTTACGAAGCAGAAGTGGAAGACCCGTCCGGCAGCGTGGCAAGACCGCTGAGCCGGGAACAGGCCATGAAGAAAGCCGAGGAGTTTTTAAGTGTGGTTTGCCCGGGAAGAGAGACGGAGACGATCGAAGAACTATTAAATCTGGAGAGCAGAAATATGCTCCCGTCTATATAAGGAGGAAGACATTATGCAGATTAAGAAAGCTGCCATGGCAGGAACCCTGGAGTCCAGCGATGCCCAGGTAACCGTAGTGGACAAGGACTTTGTACGAAGCATGCAAGTGTGTACAGCAGTCCGAAAAGTGCAGTGGAAGTGCTGAAGCAGGCATTGGAAACTTAAAAGTTTTGAACAGCGGGCTGTGGCGCAGAGCTTTCCACTTGTCGTGCATACAGTTCTGTGAAATCCATAAAGGAGGCAATGTATTCCAAAGCGAGAGATTCCGGGCGGCATGCTACATAGTCGGTTCTTAATACCGGAGTCTGGTCGTAAAAGAACATTTGCTGGTAAAAGAGTGCCGGATCATGGAACCAGGGTTCTGTATTGAGGTAAAGGCCAAAGCCGAGGCCATTGCGGACCATTTCATAACAGATATTTTGGAAGCATTGGAGTGGCTGGAAAAACAGGGATGCAGTCATTACTATATAAAATATTGCTCTACCTTTGATTCAACGCCCAAGGGAAATGTTGGATCGGTCTGTGACGCAGCCATGGAGTATCTGAAGGTGGAGCAGGCATTGATCTGTCCGGCTTTACCCGTAAATGGAAGAACGGTAGTAAACGGAAATTTGTATGTAAATGGGATCCCGCTTCATGAAAGTTCTATGAAGGATCATCCGCTGACTCCGATGAATGACTGCAATCTGAAACGTCTTATGGAGGCGCAGAGCCAGTATCCCTGTATAGAAATTGGAAGTGAATGGAAATCTCCGGCAGCAAAACAGGAGCATACAAAACACCGTTATGTGATTTCGGACTGCCAGACAGATCAGGATGCTGAAAAAATTGTACAGGCATTCGGCGAATGGAAATTACTGACTGGCGGAAGCGGCCTTGCGAAACCTCTTGCAAAGTTTCTGCTTCAGATTCCAGAAAAACAATCCTGGACGCATTTTATGTCCAGGAGGAGCTGGAGGAAACCACCAGGATTCTTTGGGAACTGGAGAAATCTGGTTATAGAGTCAGATCTGAAGTTGAAAGCAGCGCACCCAGAAACAGTTTTACCTGCGGAAGCTCTGCGTACTGATATTTGTAGAGCACATAGGTGTTTCGCAGGAACGGGGAACCATCTTCCATATAGAGATCTTCTACATAGCCATCAAAATCATCCAGGCAGATGCGCGGCAGGATGCACCAGCCAAGTCCGTAACGTGCCATCTCCTTGCAGGCGTCGATGCTGTCGATCCACATGTGCGGGCGCATCTGGGCGAGGTCGTGGGCGGCCAGCCAGCGGTCGATACGGGCGCTTAGATCGGAGTCGGTGTGGCGTCCGATATAAGGGTAATCGGCCAACGGCCTGCCCTGGTTTTCCCTGCTGCAGACCAGGCACATGGGCTCGGAGGAGATGAGCTGGCAGGCCTCATCCCAGGCGTAGCGTCCGCGGATGATGGCAACCGAGATTTCATCCCGGCTCAAAAGCTGAAAGAGGTGTTTGCTCTGTCCGGTCGTGATCTGTACGTCCACCAGAGGGTATTTATCAGTGTAGGCTTTTAAAATGCGCGGCAGACGGTAGTGGGCAATGTTTAAAGATGAGCCGAGGCGGATGGTTCCGCAGATCTGGTTCTGGCTCATCAGAACCTGTTCTTTTAATTTCCGGCTGTTGGCCAGAATCTCGGCTGCGTAGGGGAGAATCTGTTCCCCTGCAGGGGTAAACAGGATGCCTTTTTTGGAGCGCAGGAACAGCGTACACTGCAGTTCCTCCTCCATTTTCTGGATCCGTTTGGTGATGGCAGGCTGGGTCATAAATAATTTCTGCGCCGTTTTGGTGATATTTTTTGATTCATTTAAATCTAAGAGAAGCTCGTAATCTTTTTCATCCATATTTGTAAAACGCCTTTCCAAAACATTCCGGTAAGTTATTGATAATAATAAAATTATACCATTTTACTTTATGATGCGCAAGATATATAGTAAAGATAACAAAAGAACAGAGAAGAAAACAGCAAGTAGTTGTGAGTAGTGCACAGAAATATCTCTGTTTTTTCAAGAAAGAAATAAGCAAAATCAAACGATAACAGGAAAAGGAGAATGTTTATGGGTTTACAGGTAATTGCATTATTGTTCCTGATTGGAGCGATCGTTCTTGGGTTTACAAAGAAAATGAATGTAGGCGTGGTATGTCTGGGACTTGCTTTGATTCTTGGCAAGTTAGGCGGCATGGGAGCCGGTGATATTTACAAAGGTTTTCCGTACAAGTTATTTGCTACATTATTAGGCACGATGTTATTCTTCAGCCTGCTCCAGCAGAATGGAACCCTGGAGAAGATTTCAAAACGTCTGATCGGTCTTTGCGGTAAGAATACCTTCCTGGTTCCGATCATTGTTTATCTGGTAAGCTTCGGCTTATCCGCAGCAGGACCTGGCGCGATCAGCGTACAGTCCGTAACCGTTATTTTCGCCGTATCCCTGGCAATCCAGATGAAGGTGAGCCCGATCCTCATGGGCATCATGGCAATCCTTGGAGCGGTAGGAGGAACTGCTTCTCCAATCGCATTGACGGGCATCATCGTGGGTGATCTGTTAACGGAAATGGGAATTGAGGGAATTGTGAACCAGATCTTTATCGGAGTATCTATTTCCAACCTGATCTGTGCGATTGTCATGTACATTATCCTGGGCGGCTATAAGTTCCGCGCAGTGGAAACTGGCGAATCTGGAAAAGACAAAGATCCATTTAACCGGAGCCAGCTGATCAGCCTTGTGGCACTGCTCGTTATGGTAGTTCTGGTAGTAGGATTCTCCTACGATGTCGGTCTGATCTGCTTCACTCTTTCTCTGGTGCTGATGCTGACTGGGGCAGCGAATGAGAAAACCGCGTTAAAGATGATCCCGTGGAGTGTTCTGATCCTGATCGCAGGCGTCAACGTTCTGATGAACATCACCCAGAAGCTGGGCGGCATTGACTTACTGGCATCGATTCTTGCAACCTGTATGTCTTCCCGCACCGCAGCGCCGATCATGGGTGTGACCGGAGGCATCATGTCCTGGTTCTCCAGTGCGAACGGAGTCGTATTCCCGACCCTGATCCCGACTGTGCCGGAGATCGCGCAGCAGGTTGGCGGAGCATCCATCATCCAGATGGTAACTTCGATTGTATGCAGTGCTACAGTTGCAGGCATCAGCCCGCTTTCTACCGGCGGCAGCCTGATTATGGCAAGCTACGCGCAGGAGAGCGGCTGTGATGAGAAAGAGCAGCAGAAAATGTTCGGAACCCTGTTCGCGCTTTCCGCAGGTGTGGTTGCGATCGTGTTTGTTCTGAGTCTGGTCGGTGTTCTTGGATTTATTGGTTAGTTTAGGAGGAAAAAGATGATGAGTACTTACGCATATATTGGCTGCCGCACCACAAAGGAGCGGAACGCGAGAGGAAAAGGAATCCGTGTGTACGAGATTGAAAATGGTGAGTGGAAGCTGCGGCAGATCGCGGAGGGACAGGTGAATCCGTCCTATCTCTGCCTGAATGAAAAGCAGGACCGGCTCTATGCCATCCATGGAGATTTTTCCGAGGTCAGTGCCTACAAAGTAGCAGAGGATGGCACGCTGACGTATCAGAATACCACAGAGACTCACGGAACGAACCCGGTGCATCTGACCATTGACCGGACCGGAAAGTGGCTGTTTGTGGCAAATCTCCAGACTGGCGGTGTTTCCGTGATCCCGATTGAGGAAGACGGTTCCCTTGGAAAGATCAAAGAACTGAAATTCATTTCCGGCAATGGCGGTCCGGGTTATATTTCCCATCCACACCAGGTGTGTCAGGACCGCAGTAAAAAGTGGCTTCTGGTTCCGTCTCAGGGACGCCTGCAGGGTGTTGGAAAGATTACCGTATTCCGCATTGATTCCGAAGCGGGTGATCTGAAAGAAACCTTTATGGTCAAAGGAAGAAGCGGATCGGAGCCGAGACATTGCGTATTCCATCCGAATAACCGGTTCTGCTACTGCCTGAACGAGAAAGACAGTACGGTTACCTGCTACTATTTCGATGAAGAAAACGGTACTCTGGAGCCGAAACAGATTCTGACCACGCTGCCGGAAGATTTCCCGGGAGACGGCTGGGCGAGCGCTATTGAGATCGGAATTGACGGAAGATACCTGTATCTGTCCAACCGGAAACATGACAGCGTGACCGTGTTCGGCCTGGATCAGGAAAACGGCCGCATGACTTACCTGCAGAATATCAAGACAAAAGGCGAGCAGCCGCGTTTCATTACCATCAATCCGGATGGAACAGAGCTTCTGGCAGCCAATGAGTTAACGGATACGATCTGCTGCATGGATATTGATCCGGAGACGGGACTGTTATCCTACAGTGAAACGGAGATTGCGGCGGAGAGCCCGGTCTGCGTGGTGTTTAAAACAAAATAGAAAAACAGAGAAAGAGGCAGTTTGCGAGGGCAATTGCCTCTTTTGTTATGCGGAAAAACCGATTCGAATTGATATCTGTTTGAAATTCAAAGATAGTTGAATGAAAAGCAATAAGTATTTACTTATATGTACAAAGCAGATATTAATTAGACGAAAAATCGGCCCTGATTTATAATAAAGCTACAAAGATAAAATCCCGGCCGGAAGTAACAAACAACAGATCATCTATTTACACAGGGGGTTCTTTTATGAATGCACAGTTTGGAATTTGCATTGCAATTTTTATTCTGATGATATTGGGGTACATGCAGAATAAGGTTTCAAAAACGGTTGTAGCACTGACTGCAATGGTGGCACTGGTATTAACCGGATGCCTGGAAGCAAAGACAGCACTGGCTGGTTTTTCCAACTCCAATACGATTGTGATGGCAACCATGTTTATTGTTTCTGAGGGATTATCCAGAACCCAGGCGGTTCACAAGGTTTCTGCGCTGGTGAATAAAATCAGCAAAGGTTCTTTCTCTATGATTTTATTTGGATATGTTCTGATTACTATGCTGTTATCGCAGATTTCCGGAAGTTCTTCCGCAGCGTTTGCAATTATGTTCCCGATCATTTTTGCCATGTGTGACAATATGGGATTCAGCCGTTCAAAAATGCTCTTTGCGGTTGGTATTGTATCCATTGCAACCTGCGCAACGCTTCCAATCGGTGGAAGCGCGGCAACCTTTGCCCAGTATAACGGATTTCTGGAATCCAACGGAGCAGAGGGTTATCAGCTTGGCTTCTGGGATCCGATGATTGCGCGTCTTCCAAGCCTGGTTGTGATCTGCCTGTACGCGGCATTTCTCGCACCGAAATTCAGCCCGGATCTTGCTCCGGTAAAGGTACAGGAAACAAAGGGAAAAGAAAAAGAACAGAAAGTATTATCTCCATTTAAGGAAGTAGTTGGTTATGGAACTTTCCTGTTTGTGATCGTTGGACTTTTGCTGGCGGATACCATTCAGGTTCCGTCCTGGATCATTACACTGATCGGTGCGCTGGTAATCTGCGCAACGGGTGTGTTATCTTCCAAAGAAGCTTATGCGGCAGCATCTCTGGGCGGCATTGTGATGATGTATGTAGGCGTTTTGGCTATGGGAAATGCCCTGACGGCAACCGGAGCAGGCGAAGCAGTAGGTGCAGCCGTTGCAAAGATGATTGGCAATACCACGAATGGTTACATCATTGGCCTGGTATTTTTCTTTGTACCGTTTATCCTGACCCAGTTTATGAATAACCGTGCTGTTTCTAATATTTTTGCACCGATTGCGATCCTGACCTGCAATGCCATCGGATGCAACCCGATCGGTCCGATGCTTTTAACCTTATCCGGATCCCTGGCATCCTTTATGACGCCAATGGCAACCGCAACCGTAAATATGGTTATGGGACTTGGCGGTTACAGCCAGAAAGATATGATTAAGATGAGCATTCTGCCATCTATCATCCTGACGATTGTAAATGTAGCCTGGATCATGACAATTTATCCGGCATTTTAAAGGAGGAAACGAAGTGGAAACATTAAGATGGGCTCAGTTGCCGGAAAAACAGTGCGAGGTTCCCGTGGACCTTATGGCGCCGGAAAAATGCCAGATCCATGGAGCGTTTTTCCTTGATTTGAAAGCAGCAGAATATAGCGGGAAGATGCTGGTGTACATCCCGGATTCCTGGAATAACAATGATCCAGTTGTTGTGATGGCGTCACCATGCAGCATGACAGAAGAAACATTTCTTCTGAAGTATGGCATTTGCGAATTTGCAGAGAAACAGGGCGTTCTGGCAGCGGTGATCCGGTCAGAGAAAGAAAATGAAAAAACAGCAGCATTGGTCAATGCGGCATACAAAAAGCTGCAGGGCCGGGAATACTTTGTTGCCATGCAGGACTGCTTTTACGCAATGGGATTTGAGGAAGGCAGCCAGGCCGTAATGAAAGCCATGATGGTGATGGGAAGTGACTGGTCCGGCACCGCGTTTTTTGGTCCGGTTGCCGATGTGTCAGGAGAACAGATACAGCCAGACCTGGACATGGGAAATCAGTCTGAGGAGCTGTTTATATCAGGAAAGCAGGCACAGCTTCCGGTCTGGTTTTTGCAGGAAAATGAAACAGAAGACCTGAAACGGATGAGAGAATACTGGATCAGTCAGAATCATGATCAGAACCAGCCGTTATATGATGGACGGGGAACGGCAATTTATATGCCGCAGCTGCTTTCCAGAACGTCCTCCATAAATGATATGCAGATCGCCCAGGTGCGGGTGACACTGGGATATGGTCTGGAAAAACTTTCTGAAGAACTTCTGAGTGACGTATGGGCCTACGTTGGCGCAGCCAGAAGGCATCGTTCGTATGGAAATAAAGTACTTCGTTATTATCGGAATCCTGCTATGAAAGAAAATGGTGCGACCTATCACCAGATTATCGTGGATGGTATGAAGCGGGAATGGTATGAGTATATTCCAGAACGATTTGCAAAGTCAGAAAAACCACTTCCTGTGGTCGTGGTATTTCACGGAAGAGGTGGAAACGGACAAAGCTTTTTCGATATTACTGACATGAGCCTGGTGGCGGAAGAGCGTGGATTTATTGCATTGTTTCCTACCGCAGATCTGTATCAGATCCGGGAAGATGGATACCGGGGCGTGCGTCTCTGGAATGGAAACTATAACGGAAAAGAGATTGACAGCATGCCGTTTGTCCGTGCTATGTTAAACAATCTGGAGGAAAGACAGGCGGTGGATACAGAACGGATTTACGCCTGTGGCCAGTCTTCCGGCGGATACATGACTGCGTGCTGCGCATTCCAGGCTTCCGATATTTTTGCAGCAGTATCACCCTGGTCCGGATTTGCTTATCCTGGCGCGAATGTGTTGAAGCTGCCGGAAAGAGCTCCAGAACACATAAAAGGAATGCCGGTATATTTTCTTGCCGGAAAAAAGGATCCGACGTTTGGCGCTGTCAGCCCGCATCCATCCGATCAGGAATGCGAGCTTGACCGGTTCCTTGCCTATGTGTTAAAAGAAAACGAAATGGGCACGGATTATGAAACATATGAGTGTTATCCGATTACGTATTTTATATGGAGAAAAAATGGAGTTCCAATGCTGACTCTTGGTTTGGTGGATGATATGCCCCATGCCAATTATGCAGAGGAAAGCCGGATTGCATATGATGATTTTCTGTGCCGTTTCAAAAAGGATGCGGAAGGAAACCGCTACTATATGGGAAAAAAATTGTAAGAGAGAAAGGCTGGTTGATGGATATTCAACCGGTCTTTTTTCTGTTATAATGGGCGCATACGGTGAAGAAAGGAAAGTCTGAAATATGAAACTATCAGATATGGAGCTGTTTCTTCAGATAATACAGGAAGAGAGCCTGAACAAAATAGCAGAAAAAAATTATATGAGCGAGGCTGCGGTAAGCCAGCAGCTAAAGAAAATAGAGCAGGAACTGGGGTGCATCCTGTTTTACAGAAAAAAAGGAAAAAAACTGGAATTAACAGAGTCTGGAATTCGTTTCCGGAAATCTGCAGAAACCATAACAGCAGAGTATCATGCATTTCTTACGGATATCAGCAAAAAGAAAATGCTGCGGATCGGAGTATCTATCCGGCAATCCGAAACAGCAGTAGAGGTGTTAAAAAACATGGCTGAAGATTTTTCCGCATCCAGATACAGCTTTATAGAAACGGGACATCTGGAACGGGAAGAAATGGTGAAATCCGGCAAACTGGATCTGGCATTTACAAGCCTGCCGCTGGAAGTCAGTGGTCTTGGGTATACCATTGTACAAAAACTGCCCATGGGAATTTTTCTGCGAAATGGTCATCCGATGAGCCAGAACGCTTATAAAAAAGCAGGAGAGCCGATTCCGTATATCCGGTCAGAGGTACTTGAACATGAGCCGTTCATGCTGCCGGGACAGTCCATGCCGCAGCAGAGATCTCTGGCACTTCAGATTTTAAAGAAATATCAGATTCATCCAGATGTACAGGGAACTTATCATTCATTAAATTATGGTGAGATCATGGCGGAGGAAGGTGTCTGCAGTTCCATTTCCCTTCTGACAGATATCCGCCAGGATATCCCGGAAAATTTTTATCTGATCGAAGGGTGCGATATTACCTATGATATGGCTGTAGTATATCGAAAAGAGAATGAGAAAGACCCGGATATTCGTAAGGTCATAGAATGTTTTAAACGCTATTTCGAATAAATTTTGAATAGATGTGCTTTTTCTTGTTGGAATCTCGCGTTCGTGTTAAGATATCTCTTATAGAAATGAAGCTGCAAACAGACAGGAGGCAGATCATGGAAGCAAATAACATTGCGATTGGCATTCGGGCCTGTTTGAGGAGAGCGGATTCGCTGTTATGGTTTTGCCTTTCAGGGGAAAAGGTATTGATTGGATAAAAATGGAGTGGGGTTATACAAATGAATTATTCAGATTTCGTTATCTTTATTATGGAAATGATGGGGACGGTGGCGTTTGCCGCATCGGGGGCCATGCTTGGCATCCGGAAAAAGATGGATCTGTTTGGCGTATGCGTATTGGGTGTGACAACTGCGGTGGGCGGTGGAATGATCCGGGATATCATCCTTGGAATCATCCCGCCGGGCATGTTCCGAAGACCTGTTTATACGTTTGTGGCCATCGTCACTTCGGTGGGACTGTTTGTGCTTCTTTATATAAAGCGGAATCTTCTGGACGGGCGCATTGGTCATCTCTATGAACTGCTGATGAATATTTCCGATGCGATTGGTCTCGGAATCTTTACGGTAGTCGGCATCAACACGGCTTGGAACGCAGGATATCATGCTCTGTTTCTGGTGGTGTTTGTCGGCGTGCTGACCGGTGTGGGCGGCGGCCTTCTGCGGGATGTCATGGCACAGGAGAAGCCGTATATTCTGACGAAGCATATTTACGCCTGCGCGTCCATCGTCGGAGCGCTGGTGTGCGTGGATACCGAAGAGACGCTTGGAAATCTGCCTGCCATGATGGTGGGAGCCTGCGCGGTTGTGATCGTGCGTTTCCTGGCTATGCATTACCGGTGGAATCTGCCGAGAATTGAATAGTGGAAAAAGAAACAGCTTTGCGGAGTTTTTGCAGGGCTGTTTCTTTTTTAACATCATAGTATAGATAAAACAACATGATATTCATACAAAACCATGTATTTTACTTATAACATCCGCTGCGTTATAATCAAGCCATAACAACGAGAGGGGAATATACATGGAACCATTGACAAAAAAAGAACAATTCACCCGTCCGCCGAAGGAACTCATTGAACGTTTGCGGGCGTTTACTACCCCGGAGCTCTGTGACGGGGCAGGCCTTTACCATTCCATGGACTACCGAATCAAGCCCTGGATCGGCAGAACCAAAATTGTCGGACCGGCGGTCACGGTAGATGTGCCCAGCGGTGAGGGAGATATTGTCGCGGACGCAATCCTGGAACTGCAGGAGGGTGATGTGCTGGTGGTTGCCGGAAAAGGCAACTGTGATTGCTCTTACTGGGGTGATCACCGGAGTGTCTGTGCGAGCCTGATTAGAGCGGAGGGCGTGGTGATTGATGGAGCCTTCCGGGATCTGGAAGGCTGTGAGGCAGAGGGTTTTCCAATCTATGCGAAGGGCCTTACCTGCGGCACTGCTGCCAAAAGCGGCGCGGGAGCCATCAATGTTCCGGTCAGCTGCGGCGGTGTCTGTGTAAGACCGGGTGATATTGTGATCGGTGATGTCAATGGCGTCTGTGTGCTTACCCAGGAGGAAGCGGAAGGCGTCATCGAGCGGGCACTCAAAAAGATTGAGAAGCAGAAATACACGCTTGCAGAAATGAAGCGGACCGGTCAGATTTATACGAAACTGCTGAAAAAGTAAGGGAAAGAAAAGGAGAATATTCACATGGGCATGAACATTACAAAGAAAATTTTATCCACACATCTGGCAACACCGTCTGAGATGAAACCGGGAGAGGAGATTTTGTTAAAGGTAGACCAGACCCTGACCCACGATATCAATGCGGTTATGACCTATCTTGCTTTTGAGCAGGTGGGCCTGGACCGGATCCGCACTGAGTGCAGTGTCAGCTACCTGGATCACAACCTGTTATATCTGGATAACAAGACTCCGGATGACCACATCTACTTACAGTCTGTTGCAAAACGTTACGGCGTTCACGTTTCCAGACCGGGCAACGGCATCTGCCATGCAGTGCAGGTAGCACGTTTTGGCGCTCCTGGAAAGCTCTTAATGGGCGGTGACAGCCATACCCCACACGGCGGATCCATCGGCATGCTGTGTATCGGCGTGGGCGGCATGGATATCGCAACAGCTATGACCGGTGTTCCGATGCGCCTGAAAATGCCGCAGATCATTAAGGTAAACCTGACCGGACACTTACAGCCGGGCTGCAACGCGAAGGAAGTCATTCTTGAGATGCTTCGCCGTGTCGGCATCAAGGGCGGTCTTGGAAAGGTATTTGAGTATGTGGGACCGGGCGCTGCAACCTTAAGCGTATCGGAGCGTGCCAGCATCACCAATATGGGCGCGGAGATGGGCGCAACCACTTCCATCTTCCCGGCAGATGAGCAGGTAAGAAAATTCCTGAAAGCAGAGAAGCGAGAGGAAGACTTCACCGAAATCCTTCCGGATGCAGACGCCGAGTACGACGGCGAGATGGAACTGAATTTAAGCGAACTCGTTCCGTTATGCGCATGCCCGCACCAGCCGGACAACGTGATTCCGTTAAAGGATGTGGAGAAAAAGAAAGTACAGCAGGTCTTCATCGGAAGCTGTACCAACTCCAGCTATTCCGATATCGCGAAAGCAGCCCTGGTATTTAAAGGCAGACATGTAAGCGAAGATGTAAGCTGTACCTGCGCAATCTCTTCCAAGCAGATTTACAAGCTGTTAATGCGTGACGGCTACATTGACATGCTGTTAGATGCCGGCGTCAGACTTCTGGAAATCGCCTGCGGACCGTGCTGCGCGATCGGTCAGTCTCCGGCTACCAAGGGTGTGGCTGTGCGTACTTCCAACCGTAACTTCAAGGGACGTGCAGGCAACCCGACCGCGGAGATCTATCTGGTAAGCCCGGAGAGTGCTGCGGCAACTGCCATCACTGGAACATTCGCGAGTGCGGAAGATATCCTCGGCAGCGATCTTTCCATTCTGGAAGAAGTAAAAGAGCCGGAGGAGTTCCCGGTTGACGATGCCATGATCATCGAGCCGCTTCCGGAGGAAGAGGCAAAGAAGGTTGAGATCGTGCGCGGACCGAACATCCAGCCGCTTCCGATCCCGGATGCGCCGGAGCAGCATTTACAGGCACAGATCAGCTTAAAGACTGTGGATAAC
>CAKRRJ010000006.1 GCA_934394615.1 uncultured Lachnospiraceae bacterium | reverse complement strand
TTGACAGAAACACCTAGCAATTCAGCAAAATCTTTTGGCTTGTAATTTGTGATATTTGATGTATTCATAGTATACCTTAATGAGTATATTTAAACACATATTATCACATTTGACAACTTATTCAGTTACTTAAAGTTTCCTCCTGATGGCACATATGCGGCAGTCCAAAACAGCCGGACCGCAATGATTCTGTCAGATTTATTCCTGCACTGCCTTTAAGCCAAACTCCTCCGGCATAAAGCGCGGGCAGATGTTCTCAGAGGTTGTAATGACGGTAGATGACAGGCGGGTACCGATTTTGCAGGCCTCTTCCATCGTCTTTCCGTAAGTCAGTCCCATGCAGACTCCTGCAAAGAAAGCGTCTCCTGCTCCGGTGGTATCTACAACATCTACCTTCAGAGCCGGAACGCAGCCGCGGTTTCCTTCGCAGTCCGCGTAAACCGCTCCGTTTTCGCCCATGGTTACCACCATGCGGGAAATGCGCGCAGGCTTAATGCGCTCTGCCAGAGTGTCCGCCATCTGCTGCGGAGTCAGGTTCTCGTAATCCTCGGAGAAGAGAATGCCTGCCTCCTGCTGGTTGCAGACAAAACAGGAAGTCTTTCTTAAAAAGTCTCTGCGCTCTACCGCAATGGTCATGTTGGATACCAGCGCGTAAACATCTTTCTGGTATTTCTCTGCATAGTGGAAGATCTTTTTGATGATATCCTTATCGATGTCGATTTCCACAGCAATGCTGTCCGCGTCCTTGAAGATCTCATCGCCCTGCTGGTCTAAAATGTCACCGATCGGAGCAAGGTCCGGGCGTTTGGAGACAGATGCCACAACATCTCCCTCGTGGTCAAATACCGCAAGCCAGGTTCCCATGCCATCCGGCAGCTTGCGGATATAGTCGGTATTGACTTTGTGGCGCTCCAGTTTGCGGATCACATCCTCGCCCATGGAGTTATTGTCCACCAGGCTCACAAACGTTGGCTTTAACTCCACGTTCGCGATATCCTCCGCCACGTTTCTTGCCACACCGCCATGATTCTGAACGATGGTTCCGGCATTGCGTCCGGACGGGATGTACGGGGATGTGGAATACCCCTTCAGGTCCATAAATACAGCACCGATCACTACAATTCCCATCTTTTGTTTCTCACTTTCCCTATATTCATTTTCAAAAAAACTCTAACTAATTTATTATAACCAGGGAAACCACCGGTTGTAAATCCCTTTTGCGTATTCTGTCGAAAAATGTTTCCCTAGAGTTACACTAGAAATCAAACAGCGACAGCTGGTTGCTCTCCGGCAGGTCGCCCAAAAGTCCCAGATCGTTCATCAGATCGCAGATTGTCTTGCTGACTTTGGTGCGGTTCCGGAAGTCCTCTCTCGATAAGAACGGGCCGTCTTTCGCCGCGTACACCACGCCCTCCGCCGCATTCAGTCCCAAACCGGCAATACTGCTTAACGACGGCATCAGCTTGCCTTCAATCACCTGGAAGCGGTCTGCCTGCGCGCGGTAGATGTCAATCGGCATAAAGTCAAAACCGCGGGCGTACATTTCCTGCACGATACGCATGTCGCGCAGGGTATCCTGCTCGGCCTTGGACAGGGAATCTGCCCGCTTCTTAAAGTCTGCCAGATGGTACTCCAGCTTATCCCTTCCCTGGCACATCAGCTCGTAGGAGAAGCCGTTCGCGCGGATACTGAAGAATGCCGCGTAGTAGGCCAGCGGATAGAATACCTTACAATATGCCACGCGCCACGCCATCATAACGTACGCCGCCGCGTGCGCCTTCGGGAACATGTATTTGATCTTTAAACAGGAGTCAATGTACCACTGCGGCACATTGTGCTTTTTCATCTCCTCGATCCAGTCCGGCTTTAGGCCCTTGCCTTTTCGCACGCTCTCCATGATCGTGAAGGAAAGGCCTTCCTCCAGTCCCATCTGGATCAGGTACACCATGATATCGTCTCGGCAGCAGATGGCGGTCTGAATGGTCGCCTGGCCGCTTAAGATAAGGTCTTTCGCGTTGCCCAGCCATACATCCGTACCATGTGCCAGTCCGGCAATGCGGACAAGGTCGGAAAAATATTTCGGCTGCGCGTCAAGTAACATCTGCATCGCGAAATCTGTACCGAACTCCGGGATGCCGAGGGCGCCAAGCTTGCAGCCGCCGATATCATCCGGCGTGATGCCGAGCGCCGACGTATTCTGGAACAGGGACATAACCTCCGGCGAATCCAGCGGAATGTCTTTTACCGGGTCCAGGCCGGTTAAATCCTGCAGCATGCGGATCATGGTCGGGTCCTGATGCCCCAGGATATCCAGTTTTAACAGGTTGTGGTCGATCGAGTGGTAATCGAAATGCGTGGTGACTGTGGAGGTCGTCATATCGTTTGCCGGACGCTGGACCGGAGTGAAGGAGTAGATTTCCTCGCCGATCGGCAGCACAACGATGCCGCCCGGATGCTGTCCGGTGGTACGCCGCACACCCACGCAGCCCTGCACGATGCGGTCAATCTCGCAGTTTCGCTTATGGATGCCGCGCTCCTCGTAGTATCGTTTTACAAAACCGAACGCCGTCTTATCTGCCAGCGTACCGATGGTTCCCGCGCGGAAGGTCTGTCCTTTTCCGAAGATAACCTCCGTGTAGTCATGCGCCTTACTCTGGTACTCACCAGAGAAATTTAAGTCGATATCCGGCTCCTTATCTCCCTTGAATCCCAGGAACGTCTCAAACGGAATGTCAAATCCCTGTTTCGTCATCATGGAGCCGCACTTCGGGCAGCGCATGTCGGGCATATCGCAGCCCGCCATACCAGAGAATTTTTTTACATCCTCGGAATCAAAATCGGAGTAATGGCACTTCGGGCACAGGTAATGCGGGCTTAAGGAGTTTACCTCCGTGATACCGGCCATATTCGCGACGAAGGATGAACCAACGGAACCTCGCGAACCAACCAGGTAGCCATCCTCATTCGACTTCCACACCAGTTTCTGCGCAATAATATACATTACAGCGAAACCATTGGAAATAATGGAGTTTAATTCCTTCTCGAGACGCGCCGAAACGATCTCCGGCAGGTCCTCGCCGTACATCTCATGTGCCTGGTCGTAGCAGATCTTACGCAGCGTCTCATCGGAATTTTCAATGACCGGCGGGCATTTATCCGGGCGCACCGGCGAGATCTTCTCGCACATATCCGCGATCATGCGGGTGTTGGTGATGACGACCTCTTCCGCTTTGTCCGGGCCAAGATAGTCAAATTCCTTTAACATTTCCTCTGTGGTCCGCAGATACAGCGGCGCCTGCTGGTCCGCGTCCGAGAAGCCCTGGCCTGCCATCAGAATGCGGCGGTAAACCTCATCCTCCGGATTTAAAAAATGCACATCGCAGGTGCCGCAGACCGGTTTTCCAAGCGTCTCACCGAGTTTTACAATGCGGCGGTTTAAATCTTTTAAGTCCTCTTCCGTCTTCACCGTGCTCTTTTCATCACGCAGCATGAAGGCGTTGTTGCCAAGGGGCTGGATCTCCAGAAAATCGTAAAAATTCGCGATCTTGATGATGTCCGCCTCCGGCAGGCCACGAAGCAGCGCCTGGTACAGTTCCCCTGCCTCGCACGCCGAGCCAATGAGCAGACCCTCCCGGTACTGGTTCAGGACACTCTTCGGGATGCGCGGTTTTTTCGCGAAATAGTCGATGTGCGACCAGGATACAAGGCGGTAAAGATTAATGCGCCCCACTTCATTCTTCGCGATGATGATGACATGGTTTGTCGGCAGCTTCTTGATCATGTCCGCGCTCAGCGCACTCATGCGGTTGAGCTGGTCTAAGTCTTCCACGCCGCGCTCTTTTAACATCTGAATAAACTTCACGAAAATTTCTGCCGTACAGCCTGCGTCATCGACCGCCCGGTGATGGTTCTCCAGAGAAACATTCAGCGCTTTCGCGACCGTGTCAAGCTTAAAGCGGTTTAAGTTCGGCAGCAGGTGTCTTGCCATGGCAACCGTGTCGAGCACCGTCGGCTCAAACGGAAGGCCGAGAAGTTCCGCGTTGTGCGCGATAAAGCTCACATCGAACGACGCGTTGTGCGCTACCAGGCTGCAGCCGCTGCAGAACTCCAGAAACTGCGGCAGGATGACATCGATCTTCGGTGCCGGAAGCACCATGCTGTCGTTGATGCTGGTCAGCTGCTCGATCTCAAACGGGATCGGCACATCCGGGTTGACAAAGGTACTGAACTTATCGGTGATGACGCCTTTTTCCACTTTCACCGCGCCGATCTCGATGATCTTATTCTTCTCCGGGCTGAAGCCGGTGGTCTCAATATCGAACACTACGAACGGATCCTCGAAGTTCTGGCCTTTGGAATTTTCCACCAGCTCCTTCATATCGTTCACGAGGTAACCCTCCACGCCGTAGAGCATCTTGAAGGGGTCGTTCTTGTCGAGGGCATGGCTTGCCTCGGTGAAGGCCTGCACGCAGCCGTGGTCAGTGACCGCCAGCGCGTCCATGCCCCACTCCTTTGCCCGCTTGATGATGCCTGCCACATCGGACACCCCGTCCATATCGCTCATCTTTGTGTGGCAGTGCAGCTCCACACGCTTGACCGGGCTGTGGTCCATACGCTTGCTGGTAAAATCCTCCGACTTTTTGATGCCGCGCACGGAGCCGATCGTCAGCTCGCCGTCGAAGCGGTCGATGGTTGTCATGCCGCAGAGACGGATAAAGGTTCCCGGCTTGATGGCCGCATTCAGGTCTTCCAGCGTGTCTTCGTTCGCGAATACCTTAACCGTAATGGTATCGGTAAAGTCTGTGATGTGAAAGATGATGATGGTCTTTCCGCTCCGCAGCTCACGGCTGTCCTTATCGAGGATCTTGCCGCGGATGGTAACTTCACCGATCTCTCCCTCAATCTTCTCAATCTCAGTGAAATCGTCCTCGAAGTCACGCCCGAACAACACATCCGGATTGTCGGATTTTTTGCGGTAGCCGCCGGAACTCCAGTCGTTTTTCTTAAAGTCTTTCCGGCCGGAACGAAACGATCCCGTTTTGGCATCGCCGCCTGCGGCGTTTCCGGATTTTCCTGTGCCCTGGGCGTTCGCGCCAGCGCCTTTTCCGGCTCCGCCATTTCTGTCCCCGGCGGCATTCTTTCCTGCTTTTCCGGCTCCTGCAGCCGCTGTCTTGCCCACATGGGCTGCCCCCGCACTGCCTGCCTGGGCGTTTCCGGACGCGGCATCCCCTGCGCCATCACCGGAAGGCGCAAACGCGCCGTCTGTCCCGGTTGCCTCGTTTAAGCCAAGCACCGAAGCCACGCGGGCTGTCATGCGCTCCGCCTCCTGCTGTGCCTGCAGTTCCCTCTGAATGGAAGCCTTCGCACGGACCGGCGGAACATACTCATATTCCACATCGACCGGAAGGCCACAGCGCTCGTGAAAGACTTTTTCCAGCACACGTTTGAGCTCCACTGCTTTTTCGCGGTTTACCATGGTGTCCTCCACCGTCATGTGCAGCACATCTGGTTTTGGAAACGTGCATGCGCCTTTCCGCAGGATGGAATACTCCACGATGCTGTATTCCTTCAGCTCTGCTAAAAGGCTGTCGCGGTACGCCGTCAGAAGCTTCTCCGGCGTGTACTGTTCGGATAAGGTATATTTCTCAAAAATACGGATCTGAATCTGTTTTCCGGGAAACAGCTGCTCGCGGATGCCCTTCTCCAAAGACCAGATGTTGCGCTTGTCGATCAGGCGCGGACTTACGATATAAACACGAAGAGAGCTTCTATCCCTGGTCATGGACACGCGGTCCACGTTTACCAGGGTTAAAAGCTCCTGCATCTGGTCTGTCATATGTAATCCCGGAAATACTTCCAAAAATGCTTTCATGTATTACAACTTCCCCTGTTCCTTCGCAAGTAACGAAAGCTCCTCGTGAAGCGCGGAAAGGAGCTGGTCTTCCGGCAGTTTGCGGATGACTTCGCCCTTGCGGATCAGAAGTCCCTCGCCGCAGCCGCCCGCGATGCCAAGATCGGCTTCCTTCGCCTCGCCCGGCCCGTTGACCACGCAGCCCATCACCGCCACCTTCACGTCAAGCTGGTCAAATTCCGTTACCATGTTCTCTACCTGGTTTGCCAGTCCGATGAGGTCGATCTTCGTTCTGCCGCAGGTCGGGCAGGAGACAACCTCCACACCGCCCTTTCGCAGGCCGAGTGTCTTTAAGATGAGCTTTGCGGACTTGATCTCCTCAACCGGATCGCCGGTCAGGGAAACACGGATGGTGTCGCCGATTCCCTCGTGCAGGATGATGCCAAGGCCGACTGCGGATTTGATGTTGCCGGATGTCAAGGTTCCGGACTCAGTAATGCCGACATGCAGCGGATAATTGGTCTGTTTCGTGATGAGTTCATGTGCTTTGACGCACATTAAGACATCAGAGGACTTGATGCTAATGACGAGATTGTCGTAGCCCATCTGCTCAATCATGGCTACCTTCTCCAGTGCGCTCTCCACGATGCCCTCAGCCGTCACGCCGCCGTACTTTTCGATGAGCGTTTTTTCCAGGGAACCGCTGTTGACGCCGACACGGATCGGCACGCCATACTCTTTCGCCTTATCCACAACGGCCTGTACGCGCTCCCGGCTTCCGATGTTGCCCGGGTTGATGCGGATCTTGTCCGCGCCGCATTCCATTGCCGCAATGGCAAGACGGTAATCGAAGTGAATGTCCGCCACCAGCGGAATGTGGATCTGGCGTTTGATGGCCTTTAAGCTTTCTGCTGCCTCCATGGTCGGCACCGCCACGCGGATGATGTCGCAGCCTGCCTGCTCCAGACGCAGGATCTGGGCCGCCGTCGCAGCCGCGTCCTCGGTTTTGGTGTTACACATGGACTGGATCAGGATCGGGTTGCCTCCGCCGATCTTGCGGTTTCCGATCCGGATCTCCTTTGTCATTTTGCGTTCCATTTGCGATTCCCCTTTTTATAACAGATTTCGAATATCATTAAACAATACCAGAATCATAAGTGTCATGAGTACGGCCATGCCTGCCATGTGCACCATGCCCTCTTTCTCCGGGTCCACCGGTTTTCCGCGCACCAGCTCAATGAGCAGAAATACCAGACGGCCTCCGTCCAGCGCCGGAATCGGAAGAAGGTTCATGATGCCAAGGCTGGAGCTTAAGAGCAGCACCCAGTTCGACAGAACCAGGATGACTGCGCGCGCGCCGATCTGGCGGCTCTCCTGCACGCTGTCACCGACCATATTTACAATGCCGACCGGTCCTGTCACTGCCTCGTCCGCGCGGATCTGGTGCCGGAACAGCATGCCGAGACTGTCTATGGTGGAAGTAACACAGTACTGTACCTCATAGGCACTGTAATGAATGAGTTTCCCGATGCCATGCACTTTCTGATAACCGCCAAACTGCACACCCATCATGTAGGAATGGTATTCCTCGCTGTAGCGCGGGGTCAGCACCACCATGCCTGTCGTTTTTGTGTCTCCATCCGGTCTTGTAAACTGAACGTTCAGCTCTTCGCCCGGATGGGAAAACGTATACAGCATAATGTCACGGTAAGCAGTGATCTTCCGGTTGTTAAGCTTTGTGATGCAGTCTCCCGCCTGAAGTCCCGCCTCCTGTGCCGGACTATTCTCCATGACACCGGTCAGAACCGGCGCGTCGTGGCCGACCTGTGCCACAATGACCATGGCAAACAGAAAGGCCAGGATAAAGTTAAATACCGGTCCCGCCGCAATGACCGCGATGCGGGATAATACCGGCTTGTTATTGAATGCCTTTGGATCCGGATTTTCCGCGTCCTCTCCCACCATCATGCAGGAGCCTCCGAACGGAAGCACCTTGATGGAATAGCGGGTCTCGCCCTTTTTCACACTGAAAAGGCGCGGCCCCATGCCCACAGAAAACTCCACAACTCCGATCCCGCTGCATTTCGCCAGCAGGAAATGTCCAAATTCGTGCACCAGTACAATAAATCCGAAAAGCAGAACTGCTGCAAGAATGTTCAGCACTCTACCACCTGCTTTCTATATATTCATAAGTCTCCCGCTCTGCCGCAAGGATTTCGTCCACATCCGGGTTCTCCACAACCTTATGATGCTCCATAGCTCCCTCGATCATGTCTATGATGGTCAGATAGGAGATCTCGCGGTTTAAGAATTTTCCAACCGCGTACTCGTTGGCCGCATTGTAGACGGTCGGCAGGGAGCCTCCGCGCTTTCCAGCCGCGTAAGCCAGCTTTAAACCGCGGAACACTTCCATATCCGGGTTCTCAAAGGTAATGCTTCCCAATTTCGCGAAATCCAGACTCTCTCCTGGCAGAAATCTGCGTTCCGGGTAATACAGCGCGTACTGGATCGGCAGCTTCATGTCCGGCGTGCCAAGCTGCGCGATGACTGCTCCGTCCGCAAACTGCACCATAGAGTGAATGACACTCTGCGGCTGCACGACCACCTGAACCTGGTCCATCTCCACGCCAAAGAGCCAGCGTGCTTCCATGACCTCCAGGCCTTTGTTTACCATGGTGGAGGAATCGATGGTGATCTTTCTTCCCATGGTCCAGTTCGGGTGCTTTAACGCGTCCTCCGGGCGGACGCCGGCAAGCTGCTCTTTCGTCCATCCGCGGAACGGGCCGCCGGACGCGGTCAACAGGATCTTGTCGATGGCCTTTTTGTCCTCACCGTTTAAGCTCTGGAAAATGGCGCTGTGCTCACTGTCCACCGGAAGGATCTTTACGCCCAGCTCTTTCGCGAGCGGCATAATGATGTGTCCGGCCGTGACAAGTGTTTCTTTATTTGCGAGCGCAATGTCCTTTCCCGCCTTCATGGCCGCGATAGTCGGGCGGATGCCGATCATGCCGACAATAGCCGTTACCAGGATCTCTGCCTCCGGCTGGACTGCAACTTCTAACAGTCCGTCCATGCCGCTTACGACCTTCACGGAAAGATCCGCAATGTTCGTTCTTAACTCCGCGGCTTTCTTTTCATCCCATACACAGGCAAGCGCCGGATGGAATTTGCGGATCTGCTCTTCTAACAGTTTGATGTTACTTCCGGCCGCAAGCGCCGTTACCTGAATATCCTGATTGTTCTCTACTACTTCCAGGGTCTGGGTTCCGATGGAACCGGTAGAACCTAAAATCGCAATACGTTTCATTTGTAATATTTCCTTTCCGTTCAGAAAATTCCTGCCACGCATATACCTTTTCCTGCTCTACGGCAGAAACAGCAGTGCGAAAAAGATTGCCGGGGCCGTGAACAGCATGCTGTCAAAGCGGTCCAGGATGCCGCCGTGTCCCGGGATCAGATTGCCGTAGTCCTTAATGTTGTGGTTGCGCTTGATCGCGGAAGCCGCCAGATCGCCGATCTGGGAGATAACTGCCGCAATCGCACAGGACAGCGTGCAGGCCAGGCGCGGATACATCAGCTCCGCCATGTTTCCGCCAAACACCGTTGCGAATAAAAAGCCCAAAAGCGCAGCGCCTGCCACACCGCCGACTGCTCCCTCGATGGATTTTTTCGGGCTTAAGACCGGAGCCAGCTTATGCTTTCCAATGAGCATGCCGACACAATACGCGCTCGTATCACAGCCCCAGGAACTTAAGAAAATGAGCCAGACAAGATACTTTCCGTCGCCCATAGCCCGGACCTGATACAGATAAGACAGCATGACTGCCACATAAAACACGCCAAAAAACGATTCCGCCACTTCTTCCGTCCGGTATTTCGGGAATGTGAAAACATAGATGGCCATCATAACCATTAATGCTGCAATCGCCATTAACGTCACATAATGGCGGCCGTCAAACCATACCAAACCGTAATAGGAAAGTGCCGTGATATACCCGACAACGCCCATCGCATTTTTTTCAATTTTCAGCACCCGGTATAGCTCAAACAGGCCGATCATGGAAATCAGCGCGGTGACGCCATACAGGAGCGGCCCACCCTGCCCCACTATTATAATAGCAAGAATCACAAGAATAATACCGCTCACCAGCCGTTTTGTAAACATCGGGTCCCCTCCTTATGCTTTTTTCACTCCGCCGTAGCGGCGGTCACGCTGATTGTAGGCAATGATCGCCGTCTCCAGCTCTTCCTGGTCGAAATCCGGCCACAGGCAGTCTGTTACATAAATTTCCGTGTATGCAAGCTGCCATAACAGGTAGTTGGAAAGGCGAAGCTCGCCGCTTGTGCGGATCAGAAGATCCGGGTCCGGCATACCTGCGGTATCCAGGTAGGACGCCACAACCGCCTCGGTAATGTCCTCCGCGTTCCTTGCGCCGCCTGCGCAGTCCGCAGCCAGCTTTTTCATGGCGCGGGTGATCTCGTCGCGGCCGCCGTAGTTTACGGCAATGACAAAGGTAAGGCCGGTATTGTCTTTCGTCTCAGCTTCCAGACGGTTGATGCCGTCGATGATGTCCTGATCGAAGCGGGTGCGGTCACCGATCATCTTTACCCGCACATTGTTGGCAGAAGCCACTTTTAACAGGCGTACCATATAGTAACGGAACAGCTGCATCAGCGCGCCGACTTCCTCGGCAGAGCGCTTCCAGTTCTCGGTCGAAAAGCCATATACCGTTAAATACTCAATTCCCATGCGGGCAGCGATCTCTACGGTCTTCTCCACCGTAACGCAGCCCTGCTTGTGTCCCATGGATCGCGGCAGACCGCGTTTTTTCGCCCATCGTCCGTTTCCGTCCAGAATAAGCGCCACATGTTTTGGGATCACCATTCCCTCTAATCGTTCCGACATGTTATTCCTCCCAAAATTCATTTCCGTATTTTATAAATTATAAATCCGAAGCAGAAATAAACTGTGAAAAAGAATCCGGCTTGCCGGATTCTCGCGCCGAGGCGCGGTTGCTTCGGCAACCATCTACCATTGCGCCGAGTGCGCATCCCTGCGGAGCGCTTTTTGTATGATAGGACGCAATTTCCTATCATACAAAGAAAATGGGGAAGATCACTCTCCCCCACCCTTTTCGGCTTTCATGGTTCCAAAGGACTAGACGGTCATGATCTCCTTAGTCTTTGTCTCAATGGCCTTGTCCACTTTCTCGATCATCTTGTCGGTGATTTTCTGGATCTTATCCTCGCCCTGCTTTAAATCATCCTCGGAGATGTCTCCTGCTTTTTCCATTTTCTTGATGCTGTCGATTGCGTCACGGCGGATGTTGCGGATCGCAACCTTAGCGCCCTCGCCTTTTTTCTTTACATCTTTTGCGAGATCTTTACGGCGTTCCTCGGTCAGCTCCGGGAATACCAGGCGGATCACGTTGCCGTCGTTGGTCGGGTTAATGCCCAGATCAGAAACCAGGATTGCTTTCTCGATCTCCTTTAACAGGCTCTTCTCCCACGGCTGGATCACGATCATGCGCGCCTCCGGAACGGTTACGTTGCCGACCTGCTGGATCGGGGTCGGGGTTCCGTAATAATCGATGCGTAAGCGGTCCAGTACGTGCGGGTTGGCACGGCCTGCGCGGATGGATGCGTACTCATCGAGCAGCACGTCCAGGGATTTCTCCATTTTGTCCTCATATAACTTTAAGTGTTCCTGCATAGTTTCCTCCTGTTAATCGACGGTCACGATGGTGCCGTTTATTTTTCCCTGCATTGCGTTTGCAATGCTGTCTTTTTCGTTGAGATCGAATACTGCCATCGGCATTTTGTGCTCCAGGCACATGATGGATGCGGTAAGGTCCACAACCGCAAGCTTCTTGTCGATGACCTCCTGAATGCTGATGGTATCGTAACGCTTTGCGTCCGGGTTCTTTGCCGGGTCGCTGTCGTATACGCCATCGATGGATTTTGCAAGCAGGATGCAGTCTGCGTCCATTTCTACCGCACGCAGGGTGATGCCGGTGTCGGTAGAGAAATACGGATGGCCGGTACCGCCCGCAAAGAATACCACCTTGCCTTCCTCAAAATAGCGGTTTGCCTTATCCTTGGAGAACAGCTCGGTTACGGCTCCGCAGGTGAACGGGGTTAAGATCTCTGTCTTCATGCCTGCGTTGCGGAAAATCTCCGAAACATAAATGCAGTTCATGATGGTAGCCAGCATGCCGATCTGGTCTGCCTTGGTGCGCTCGATCGCGTCGCTGGTACGGCCTCTCCAGAAGTTGCCGCCGCCAATAACAATGCCGACCTGCACGCCTGCATCTACGGAAAGCTTTACCTGTCTGGCAACCTCTTTGACTGTATCCTCGTCAAAACCGGTTTTTTTCGGTCCGGCAAGCGCCTCGCCGCTTAACTTCAAAAACACTCGTTTCATGTCCATATGGTCATAAATCTCCTTTTTAATTCTATATCGTATCATACCATATCTTGCAGATTTTGAAAAGAGAAAAAAAACGTCACGCCCTTTGCCGGGTCCTGCCGCTTCACACACACCGAGGCACAATAACCCGGAAGCGAAAACTCCTGAAACCGGTAAAACGGCGCATCCGGGCCAAGAATCCTGGGACTTGTGCCTAACTCTACGGCAAAACTGTCGAGCGCCATGGCCATGCCCTGTCCGCCCGCCTTGATATAGCTTTCCTTCAGAGTCCAGAGACGGCTGAACAGAAGGTCTCTTTTTTCCCCGTTTCCTGCTGCCATGAGCACACGCTGTTCTGACGGGGCAAAAAAGCGCTTCGCAACGTCCATGCGGGCGCTCTGCCTGCGCTCCACGTCGCATCCCAGCGGACAGTCTTTTGTAAACGCTGCCATGACCATATCTCCGGAATGCGACAGGTTGAACTGGATGTCCGGGTGATTCTTTAACACCGGCTTTCCATTTTCAATCTTCGCAAATTCCTCGCTGCGTTCCCGGAGCCCATACCGCTTTAATCCATAGTCAAGCAGGATCCCGGCGCCAAGCGAGAGGCGTTTGTCTGCCTCAAAGCGCAGTTTATCTATTTTGTTCTGCCGTTCTTCTGAGAGACGTTTTCTTAAGTCTTCTTCCTCGGACGGTGTGAGCGGACTGTTCACACTCATCATATACACGTATACTTCCATGACAGCTCCCTGAATAAAATGTTTTCATTCCCGTAAAATGAGAAATGACCGGTTGGGGAACCGGTCATTTCAGGAGAAGGTATTTCGTTTTGTTGCAAAAACTATATAATGTATTGGGGGGTTTACGTCCATTATAGTATCATATCCCAAAAGAAAAGTGTGCACAAAGTTGACAATATTTGTCATCTTTTTTTATGCAAAATACACACTCATGGTCAATGGCGTGCCAGTTTATGCGCGTGTTTCTGTTTGTACATGGCATGGTCCGCCTCGTGCAGCAGCTTTTCCAGATCCACCTCTCCATGGTTTGCCGGAAGACGCACGATACCAAAGCTGAAACTCTTTTCATATGGTTTGCCGGACTGCTTCGCAAAATCATGCTGGATCCAGTACATTTTGCTGTAGGCAACTTCCTGCGGACATTCCTTTAAAATAATGCAGAACTCATCGCCACCAATGCGGGCAAACAGGTCTTTTTCACGAATCACTTTCTTGACAGAATCCGTAAAATGGCGCAGATAGCAGTCGCCTTCCAGATGCCCGTAATTATCGTTGACGTATTTTAAATGATCCAGGTCACAGTAACAGAAAACCAGTTCCTCATCGGTCTTTAACAGTTCTTCCACTTCCCGCTGGAAATAATAGCGGTTTCCCACCTGGGTCAGCGGATCGATGGACGCCTGCTTCTTCTCCTGGTTTGCCTCTTCTTTCAGTACTCCCTCCCGCTCCTGCAGCTGTTTTGTCATGCTGTTGAACGCCTCAGAGAACTCTCCCAGATAAGATACTTTCTGGGAATAGTCGCCTTTTGCGACCTGCTTGGCCTGCCAGGTCAGGTGGTTTAGGTTCGCATGGATATTTTTCAGGTTCTCGCAGAGAAAATTATCCCTTCCCGGCGCCTCAACTGAGAGAATGCCGTTGGAGAGCGCCGCGGAGTAGGATTTCATTTCCCTGACTGCCTGGTCCAGATACTGCAGGCCCATCCCAAGCTTCTGAAAGGGCTCATCCAGCTCATTCACATCGAGCGTTTCCGGCTTTGCATCGTACAGGATGCTTCTCAGATAGTCAAATAACAAATCGCAGTTTCGTTTATCATCCATACGCAGGACTCCCTGATCTGTTTTGTTTCCATGGTTACTCTTTTACTTCTGCCCGGAAGCGGCACACGCGGTCGCCGGTTGCCCAGCAGTCCACTTCGATTGCCTCATAAGTTTTTCCGGAATACAGGGATAAAATTCCTGCGATAAATCCCTCATCGTAGTTGCATACCGTCTCTCCAAGCACCGGAAGCCCGGAACAGTCCGCATCTTCTGATACAGTCAGAATGATTTTTCCGGTCTCCTCGTTAACATCCTCAATGCGGAGCACGCCAATCTTTAACTCCTGAAGTTTCTGCTGGAGCGCGCCGACAAACTGGTCTAACGGCAGCGTCATATCCAGAAAATGCTTTGTGAAATGCTCTCCGGTTTTGCGCCCTGCCTGGCGGAAAATATCGACCTGTGTTTCTTTTCCAAAACGGCGGATGAGCTCGTCTTTCATGGAATACTCCAGCATGCGGTACACCAAAACCGGAAGCTCATCTCCAAGATTTCCGCGGCAGCTGTGATCGTACTGCAGATACTCTCCAAATGTGATCGGTTTTGTGTCTGCCAGAAAAATGTTATCTCCCATATTGTAATAAACCTCTTTTCATTTCATAAATAAAATATTTTTCATTTCTTTACGTTTTCTTAACATTATCTGCATTATACCAAAAAGGACCCGTGTCTGTCAATTTTATTGCCCGTTTTTTGACAAAAATTCAGAAAAATGTGACAATCTGCTGCCACCGCTGCATCATACGGCATTTTCTGAACTGAAAATGCCTACCCGTGTACAGTAAGCGCGCTTTCCTATTGAACCTGCTTTTCCTCTGTGATAAAATGAGCAGGAATTTTTCTATTTTTCTTTGTGGAGGTTCTGTTATGAAACAAAAGCATTCCTGTGTGGAATTTCTGAAAGAGGCTGCCATTCTGACTGTGGCGGTAGCTATTATCGCGGCGGCTGTCTACTTCTTCCTGCTGCCAAGCCACGCCTCGGTCAGCAGCATTTCCGGTCTCGGCATCGTACTCTCCAACTTTGTTCCGCTTCCGCTCTCCGCCATCACCATGATCTTAAATGTGGTGCTGCTGATCATCGGCTTTTTCACCTGCGGAAAAGAATTTGGCGCAAAGACCGTTTACACCAGTATTCTGCTGCCGCTTTTTATCGCCCTGTTTGAACGGCTCTTTCCGGCAATCGGCTCGCTGACCGACAGCCAGGAGCTCGACGTTCTCTGCTACATTCTGGTCGTAAGCGTGGGCTTAAGCATCCTGTTTAACCGGAACGCTTCTTCCGGCGGCCTCGACATTGTGGCGAAGATCATGAACAAGTACCTGCATATGGACCTTGGCCGCGCCATGTCCCTCTCCGGCATGTGCGTCGCGCTCTCCGCGGCGCTGGTCTACGATAAAAAAACTGTAGTTTTAAGTATCCTCGGCACCTACTTTAACGGCATCATCCTCGACCACTTTATTTTCAACCACAACGTGAAGCGGCGCGTCTGCATCATCACGAAAAAAGAGGAGGAGCTTCGCCAGTTCATCCTGAACGACCTGCACAGCGGCGCTACCGTCTATGAGGCGTACGGTGCCTACAACATGGAAAAGCACAACGAGATCATTACCATTGTGAACAAAAGTGAGTACCAGAAGCTGATGAGCTATATCAGCCGCGAGGATCCGCTCGCCTTCATTACCATTTATAATGTATCCGACATGCGCTACCAGCCGAAGCACTGACGCGCGTTCTGCTTGTAAAAACCTCCCATATCAGGTATACTAGACAGATACTTTACCTAATATGGAGGAATAATTTATGGATACCTTAACAGGACGCAATGTCGGCAAGACCTGCCGCACCCACTACAAAGGCACATTCAACGACGGAACCCAGTTTGACTCTTCCTACGACCGCGGCGAGCCGTTAGAGTTCGTATGCGGAGCAGGACAGATGATCAAAGGCTTTGACGCTGCCGTGGCAGATATGGAAGTCGGTGAGATCAAAGAGATCCATCTGATGCCGGAGGAGGCTTACGGACAGGCGGACCCGAACGCTGTCTTCGATGTGGAGATCGCAGACCTTCCGGGTTCTGAGGAACTCACTGTTGGCCAGCGCATCTACCTGCAGAACCAGAACGGCCAGCACTTCCCGGTTACCGTAACCGCAAAGACCGAGACTGTCATCACCTTCGATGCCAACCATGAGATGGCTGGAAAAGAGCTGAATTTCAAGATTGAGCTTGTTGAAGTGAAAGAAAACTAACACTTTTTTATACAATCTATCATTTTTTTAGAAAAAGGAGGTGACAAGCCTCCTTTTTTGTGTTACAGTAAATGCACGTTATTTTCGCTCAAGAATAACGCATCCCTTTCTTCGTTACCATCCTAAGGGCTGCTGCGCAGCACATGCACCGGCTTTTCAGCCGTAACTGCCTGCAGCAGCCTGCGACCAGCACATCGGAGGGACGCCTGCCGCAAAGCAGTTTCCTCCGATTTTTTTATACCATTTTTTTATTGCAAATGAGGTTGTTTACCATGCTGAAAAAGAGGAGCGCCCGTTCGGCACAATCCGCGCGGAAGGCCTGCGCCGTGCCCGCTATTACTTCTACACAAAAGGAAAAACCGGTTATGAAAAAGGAACCGTGATCGCTATCTGTTTTTCTGAAAATCGTCCAGACAATCCACCGCAAACTGTACAAACATCGCGGTGCCGCGCTTCAATGCGCTCTCATCCACACAGAATTTTCCGTTGTGGTGGCCGTAAATGCAGCCTTTCTCTTCATTTCGGATTCCAAGGGACGGATAAATGCCCGGCACATGTTCCAGATAATCCGCAAAATCATCGCTGGCCGTTACTTTTTCGGACGGAACCAGGAACGTATCTCCGTACAGTTTCTTTGCCGCCTCCAGACCGATCTGCAGGGTTTTCGGATCATCGTGAATAATGACGCCGATCTTTGGCTCATAGCGGACCTCCGCCGTGCAGCCGCACACCGCAGCCGCGTTCTGCACGATCTGCGTGATCATGCCAGGCAGTTCTTTTCGCAGTTCGTTGGAGAACGTGCGTACGGTCCCCTCGAGTTTTACTTCATCGGCAATGATGTTGCGCTTGCTCCCGCCGTTTATGGTTCCCATGGTGACAACCAGCGGATTGAGCGGATTGTTCCAGCGCGATACCAGAGTCTGCAGGCACATGAGCACATTTCCCGCCGCAAGCACGGCGTCATGGCCGCGGTGCGGGGCGCTGGCATGCGCCGCGTATCCGTAGATGGTAATGTCAATGTCATCCGCGCTGGCGGTACGCGGACCGGATTCCAGATTGAAATACGGTGCCTCGATCCCGGCTCCCACATGGCAGCCATAGACAGCCACCACATCTTTCAGAACGCCCTGTTTGATGCAGGCCTGCGCGCCCCGTCCGCCCTCTTCCGCGGGCTGGAATAAAAGGCGCACCGTACCGGAAAGTTCACTCTGAATCTCCATAAAAATCTTCGCCGCGCCAAGGAGCATCGCTGCATGACAGTCGTGTCCGCAGGCGTGCATCTTTCCCGGGACCTGGCTTGCATAAGGAAGTCCTGTTGCTTCCTGGATCGGAAGCGCGTCGATATCCGCACGCAGCAGCACTGTCTCTGTTCCAGCTGCTTTCCCGCCGCGGATATCGGCCCACAGACCGGTATTTTCCTGAAGTCTGTGTACCATTAAACCCAGTTTTTCCAGTTCTTCCTGAATGCGGTCCGTAGTGCCAAATTCCTCCCAGACCGTCTCCGGGTGCTGGTGGAAATAGCGTCTCATTTCAATGATGTAATTCTCGTACTTTTCCGCAAGTTCTGCAATATTCAACAAACTCACGCTCCTTTTTCTGCCTGAATCATCCGATCGATCTCAATCACGGACATGACATATACCTTGATGGCCTCCAGAATGCCCTGAATACTTCTCGCCTCATCCGGCTGGTGCACGCGTCCATGTCCCTCCGGGAGAAACGTTGCGCTCACACCGTTTCCGCCGCCGTAGCCGACCGCGTTTTTGAGCTTGCGCGCGTAGGTTCCGCCATCGATGATATACGGCTTTTTCTCCGTATTTCCGGTCACTTCATAGTAAACCTTCATGAGGGTCTGCACATAGTGGTCATCTTCCGGAATGTACATCGGATCGTTGTTGGATACGATCCGCACTTCAAATAAAACCGGATCGATGGCTGCTTCCAGCGCGTTTTCAATGCGCTCACGGAAATCTGTCACCGGATAGCGGGCACTGAACAGGATATTCGGAACATTGCCTTCTGTTCTTGCCATGACGGCGGAACATACCAGGGAACCGGACGGCTCGTCACTCCAGTCGATGCCAAGCGCAATGCCCTCGGTGTCGGAAAGCAGGTTCTCGTAAGCCGCCGCAATCGTGCGGTCGTGGTCCGGAAGACCATCCGCGTTTTTCAAAAAGCCCATCAGCAGCCAGATCGCGTTGACGGTTCCCTTCGGCATGGCACTGTGTCCGCCTTTTCCAAGCGCAGTGATCCGGATGTTCTTCTCTTTCTGGGTCACATGGATATCCTGGCGTTTGGATGCCATGGTCTGCAGCTGCGCAAACAGGCTGTCGCTATATGGGACCACAGCCTCTGCCTGTCCCGGAATCTTATTTTCCGCATCGCCCGCGTAAACGGAAGTGACCATGGAAAAACCGGTTTTCGGCACGATCTTAAATTTCAGATTTCCCTTTTCTCCGTGGCACACCGGGAAAAACAGATCCGGCACCATGGAATAATCCGGCATCAGGTATTCCTTCGCGAATTTCTCCGCGTCCTTCATGCCATGTTCCTCATTGCAGCCGAAATAAAGCATAACACTGCTTTTTAACGGAATCTGCAGCTCCTGCAGAATCTTCATGGTGTACATGCCGATGATGGCACCGCTCTTGTTGTCTCCGGCTCCGCGCCCGATCAGAAAGCCATCGACCTCGGTCGGTTCAAACGGGTCGTAGATCCAACCGTCTCCCGCCTCTACGACATCCAGATGCGAGAAGATGCCGATCAGCCCCTTGTCATTCTGCTCACTGCTAAGAAAGGCAGTTCCATACCAGTAATCATGGTTGTTGACCTGAAAGCCATTTTCCTCAGCCATCGCGAGTGCCTTGTCCAGGACTCTTGCGCATTCCCTGCCAAACGGCAGGCCGTCTGCCCCCTCTCTGCTGACACTTGGAAACCGCACGAGCGTTTTTAGATTCTCCAGGATCTCAGTGCGGTGATCGCTGATGTACTGCTCAACCTGATTCATCAGTTCCATTTTTTCCATAATCTTCAACCTTCTGTCATTTCATGAAATATGGGACCCGCACTGCGGATTCCCCTTCAAAAGAGAATGTGCCAGAGCGCATTCCCGCGCCTGAAAGAAAAGACAGGCTCCCCGCCGCCAGTTAAGCGACGGAGAGCCGTTCTTTTAATCCTATTGTATCTTGCTTTTGTGAACGCTCCTCTTGCGCATTCACATTCGGAAAACCGGATTACTGTTTCTCTGCGAAGTAAGCTCTCAGATAACGCTCGGTATCGCCAGGTTTCCAGTCAACCTTGTTGCCGCAGTCAAGGCAGCTTGCCATGAAGCTGTATGCCTCGTATGCGTTGCCTGCCAGAACAGCTTTCACATCCTCAAAGTTGATTGCGGAAGAGATTGCTTTTCTTAAATCTACAGAATCAGATACTGCAGAATTGCCGTGCAGGTTGAATCCAAGCATGTAAACACGGATGCCCGGGAATTTCTTTAAGGTTAAGTTAGAGTCGCCCTCTACTACATCGTACTTGGTGGAGTTGATGGTGTAGCAGTAATCCACATCACCGCTTCGTAAGGAAGAAAGTGCAGTGTCTTTATCTGCGATGAATTTGTTTACCAGGGTTTTGATCTTTACGCAGTCCGGATCGTTGGTGCGGATGTACGGGTTAGCCTTGAAGTTCATCTGGTAGTCGTTCATGGAAGTCAGAACGTAAGTACCGCTTAAGGACAGCTGGTTATCAAAGGCAGCGCCCTCTCTGGTGGTAACGCCGTCGCCGTACAGTTTGTCTTTGGTTGCGTCGTAGGTTGCAATATCAACACCCTCGTTCATCTTCTCAACCCACTCGCTGTCCACGATGCCTGCGCCATGGAAAGTCAGTGCGTTTAAGATCTGCGGGTACGGCATGGTGGTAGTGCAGCGGATTACCTGATAGTTACCAGCTGCGTTGTCCACTGCGTCTCTGGAATCCACCAGATTGCTGATCGGGGTGATGTCTTTTTCCAGAACGTCTTTTACGCTCTCACCGTCTGCGGTCTTCTTGTTCTCAAGTTCAGAGATATCGGTAACCATCTCAACGGTATCCAGGTTGGTGTACATGCTGTAGGTCATGTGCATCGGGGTGGAATCTTTGTCTTTCGCGCGGTTCAGGGAATAAACAACGTCCTCACCTGCTACTTTCACGCCGGAGTCGTAAACGTTTCCGTCCTTGTCGATTCTTGCGAATCCGCAGTCATCTCTTAAGATGAAATAGAACTCGCTGTTGTCATCCGCGATCGCATAGTTGTAAGACAGGGAAGCATCGGTGCTTACGGACCAGTCTGGCATTAAGGTCAGCAGATGGATGTACATGTGATCGAGTGCGTAACCGGAACTCTGGTCATCTGCACGGATCGGATCCCAGGTGGTGATGGTGTTGCCGGTCTGGGTCAGGTTTAAAGTTCTGCTGTCATCCTGGGACGGATCTGCGTAGTCGAAATCTTCCCATCTCTGGTTGTTTAAAACGCTGTCCGGATTCAGAACATTGCTGAAAGCACGGCCGTTCACGCCCAGATATACCGGAGCAAAGTAAGCTTTCTCGCCGACACCAAGCTGCTCTACTTTACCGTATGCTTCTGCGTATTTATCAGCGGTTACGGTTGCAGCATCGTCGATGAGCTTATCCAGATCCGGATCATTCACGCCGGTGTAGTTGCTGTCGCCCTTGCTGTAGAACACGCCGCGGATACCATAGTCCGGAGTACCTACCGGGTTTGCGAAGCTTGCCAGGGAAATATCGAAGTTGCCGTTGCCCTCCTGCTCACGGAAGGTTGCGCCATCGGATGCAGCACTCATCTTAACGTTGAAACCTGCTTTGGTCAGCTGGTCACGAATAACGTTTGCCACGTTCTCATCGCTGCTGGTGTAGAGGAAGTTTAAATCCACATCGCCGATCTCCACGTCTGCGTTCGGATCTGCCTCGGTCTCTCCGCCTGCCTCTGCTGCTGCTTTGGTGGTGTCACTCTTGGTTTTTACGCCGCATCCTGCCATGGAAGATGCAACGACTGTTGCGCATAAGCCAAGTGCAACCATTCTTCTTTTTTTCATAGTATTTCCTCCTTGAAAAAAGTTTTTATATAAAAGAATCTTTATATACCTCTTAAGCTCTGCCCGGGAACTGTAACTTGCCCTCTAACATCTCATCGACGCGGTGGCAGGCTACGAAATGATCCGGCTGTACCTCGCGGAATACCGGATTCTCTCTCCGGCACTGCTCGGTCGCGAACGGACATCTCGGTGCGAAACGGCAGCCCGGCTTCGGATTTACCGGAGAACCGATCTCACCTTTTAAGATGATCTTTTCTTTCTTCTCCCGGATGTTGACAGACGGGATCGCGGAAAGAAGGGCGATGGTGTACGGATGGAGCGGATGTTTGAAGATCTCATTCTTGGAGGCCTTCTCGATCATCTGTCCTAAGTACATGACACCGATGTTGGTGGAAATATGTTTGATGACGGACATATCGTGGGAAATAAACACGTAAGTCAGTCCCAGTTTTTCCTGAAGTTCCATCATCAGGTTGATGATCTGCGCCTGCACGGATACGTCCAGCGCCGATACCGGCTCATCGCAGATGATGAATTTCGGGTTTAAGGCAAGGGCTCTCGCGATAACCACACGCTGGCGGCGGCCGCCGTCGAACTCGTGCGGGTACATATTGTACATACGTTTGGAAAGTCCGGTGAGGGCCATCAGCTCCTCAACCTTCTCTCTGCGCTCTGCTGCGGTCTTGCAGATATTGTGGAGCTTTAACGGCTCCTCAATGATCTGGGAAATGGTAAAACGCGGATTTAAGGATGCATACGGATCCTGGAAAATGATCTGCATTTCCTTACGCATCTGGCGCATTTCCTCTTTATCGAAGGAGCAGATATCCATGCCCTCAAAAATGACCTTGCCGGCGGTCGGCTCATGGAGGCGTAAAATGGTACGGCCAAGAGTACTCTTGCCGCAGCCGGACTCACCTACGATACCAAGCGTCTCGCCGCGCTCGATCTTAAAACTTACATCGTCAACTGCATGGAGAAGTCCGCCGTTGGCAACATTAAAATATTTTTTTAATCCGATAACTTCCAGTGTTGTGCTCATGGCTTACTCTCCTTCCTTCTCTAATTTTTCGTCCACTTCCCTGCCTAACGGGAAGAAGCATTTGAAGCGGTGGCTGCCCTCTGTCATGGCCGGAGACTGGGTCTTGCAGATCTCCTGGCAGTATTTGCAGCGCGGATGGAAGTAGCAGCCGGTCGGCGGCTCTGCCATGTTCGGGGTCATGCCCTCGATCGGCACGAGTCTTGTGCTGTCCTCATCCAGCTTCGGGATGGAATCAAACAGTCCGCAGGTGTACGGATGACGCGGGTTTAAGTACACCTCTTCCACGGTACCGGACTCTACCACCTCGCCCGCGTAAACAATTGCTACCTTGTCGCAGGTCTCGGCAACAACACCAAGGTCGTGGGTGATCATGATCAGGCCCATGTTGAATTTCTTTTTTAAGTCCATCATGATGTCCAGAACCTGTGCCTGGATCGTAACATCCAGTGCGGTAGTCGGCTCATCGGCGATCAGCAGGTCCGGGCTGCACAGCAGCGCCATGGTGATAACCACTCGCTGTTTCATACCGCCGGAGAACTGATGCGGATAGTCATCAAAACGTTCTGCTTTCACGCCGACCATTTCCAGCATCTCGATGCAGCGCTTCTTTGCCTCAGCCTTGCTCATGCCCTTATTATGGCGGAGCAGAACCTCGATCAGCTGGTCACCAACCGTCATGGTCGGGTTTAACGCCGTCATCGGATCCTGGAAGATCATGGAGATACCGTTTCCGCGGATCTTCTGGTTCTCTTTCTCGGTGTTGGTGATCATGTTTTTGCCTTTAAAGTAGATCTCGCCGTCGGTGATGACCCCCGGCGGATCCGGGATCAGCTGCATGATTGCCATTGCGGTAGTGGTTTTTCCCGCGCCGGTCTCGCCTACCAGTCCGATGCTGTCTCCTTCGTTTAAATCAAAGCTGATTCCGTTAACAGCATAGACCTCTTCTTCCTCTGTGATATAGTGCACATGCAGGTTTTTTACCTGCAGAATACATTTCTTATCCTGCTGTTCCATGGTTGCCTCCTCATTCATTATTTCAGTTTCGGGTCAAGGGCGTCACGAAGACCATCACCCAGGAAGTTGAAAGCCAGTACCAGGACTACGATTGCAAGACCCGGGAAGATTGCCATATAAGCGTTGGTCTCCAGATAGGAACTTCCTGCCTTTAAGATGTTGCCCCACTCAGGAATCTGCGGCGCGATACCAAGTCCCAGATAGCTTAAGGAGCTGACTGCAGTGACACCTGCGCCGATACCCAGGGTCGCGCGGATGATGAGCGGTGCCATGGAGTTCGGTAAAATATGTTTGAAAATAATAACCTTATCTTTTGCTCCGCACGCTCTCGCCGCCTCAACGAACTCCGCGTCGGAAAGGGTCATCACAGATGCACGGATGGTTCGCGCATAACCCGGGATCGCGCCCGCGCCAAGTGCGATGGTGATGTTTGCCGTGCTGGTACCAAATGCCGCGATGATCGCGATCGGAAGCAGCAGGCCCGGGATTGCCATGAAGACATCCAGAACACGCATGATAATGTTATCGGTGCTGCCGGAGTAGAAACCTGCGATCGCGCCTAACAGGATACCTGCCACGATAGAGATTGCTGTGGAAAGGATACCAACGGTTAAGGAGATTCTCGCACCGAATACCACACGGGTAAATACGCAGCGTCCGTAATCATCGGTACCGAACGGGTAAGCCAGGCTCGGATTCTGAAGGATTAAGGAATAGTCGTTATCTACCGCAATGCTGTAATCAAAAGTTAAGGTCGCGCAGATGGAAAGGGTAAGCAGGAACACGATGATGAATGCTCCAAGCACTGCCATCTGGCTGCGGAACAGACGTTTTACCACGTCGATCCATCCGATGGAAACGTAATCGTCTTTGGTGTATGCCTTCCGGATCAGGATGATGCCGAGAAGCAGGGAAAGCAGGTTGCCGGTCACGGTCGTCGCGATCAGGATGATGCCAAGCGGGATCATGCACTTATCCGCGCGGTTTCCGTTTACATGGGATGCCACGAGCGGAAGGCTGACTGCGTGGATCAGAATGACCACGGCCAGAACGCCCATGCCAAGGAAGAAGGTATCACACACATATGGTTTGAACACGTTCATTGCGGAAACCATGATGATGAGAACTTCTACCAGAAGCATATAGCTTCCAACCTGATATTCCAGGTTTTTCTTTTTCTTGATCAGCATCAGTCCTGCCAGTGCGCAGAAGATATTGCCATTTGCAACGGTTGCGATAAGAAGGATGCCTAAGAGACGCACGCCTCTGGAGATCTCATTGTTCTTTAATATCTGGTTTCTCACCAGCATGCAGATGCCAAGCGCGATGGCAGCTTCCATTAAGAAGACTGCTGCCACACCCAGTGCGGTGGTTCCAAATGTTCTGGTCTTGATATCAAAGGACATCATAACCGCAACCAGGGTTAAAATCGTGGATGCTCCGGCTGCGAATGCCAGAGATCCAGGTTCCTGAAAGCGGTTCAGCTTTCTCTGGTTTGCTTTTTTCACAAAGAAATTTTCGCTTTTCATGTTTCTCCTCCTCCCTTACTGGCTCTTCAGTCTGGACTTGATACGCGGATCCAGGTATACATACAGAAGATCCACAGCCAGGTTCACAAGGCTGATGACGATGGAGACATATACAACACCGCCCAGGATAGCCGGAATATCCGGAAGGAACTGTTTCTCAATGATGTAGCTTCCGATACCCATTACGTTAAATACTTTCTCAATGATGGCAGATCCGCCAAGGGTTCCGCCAAACTGTAAGCCTGCAACGGTTACGATCGGGATCATGGCATTGCCAAGCGCATGCTTTAAGATCACGCGCGCATTGCTTAAGCCCTTTGCCTTTGCGGTTACGATGTAATCCTGTCCAAGCACCTCAAGCAGTGCGGAACGAGTGTTTCGCGCCAGGCTCGCCGCCAGGTTCGTACCGGCTACGATCGCAGGCATCAAAAGCGATAACTTGTTTCCTTCGACGTAAGAAGACGGAAGGATGTGGGTGTTGATCGAGAAGTTCAAGATCATGATCATGCCGAACCAGAAAGCCGGAAGGGACAGGCCAACCAGTGCGAGGAACATGAAGATGTAGTCGAACGCGGTGTTCGGTTTGATTGCGGATACAACACCGATCGGAATTGCGATCACAACTGCGATCAGGAATGCGTACACACTCATCTGTACCGTAACCGGGAACTTTCTCATGATGGTTGCCATAACATCCTCGTTGCCCTGATAGGAGTTGCCCAGGTTAAAGGTTGCCAGGTTCTTAAAGTTCCGGAGCAGCTGGATGATGTACGGCTGATCCAGGCCATGCATGTGGTTGAAGTCTGCAACCTGCTGCTCTGTCGCATACTCACCGAGCACGTTCAGCGCCGGGTTGGATGACGCGAAATGCAGGATGGTAAATACCACCATGACTACGCCGAATGCTACGAAGATCATCATGATGAGACGCTCAAATATGTAGCGGGTGTACGGGTTTGCAAAGATCAGAAGCAGGATGTACATCGGGAAGGATGTAATCACGGACAATACCAGAAGTCCATGATTGTTTAAAGCCCTGCATAAAAACTGGATAAAGGACTGGCGGCCGCGTTTTCCTTCTTTTGCGTACAGGGCGGCAAGCCTTGCTTCCAGTTCTGTGTCGATATCTTTTTTAATCTGTTTGTCCAGCTCTTTCTCAAATTCGGGACTGTCCGCTTTTTTCCCAAAATGCTGGTATTTGCTGGTCAGATAATACCGGGCGTTCTCACGAATCCGCTTTAAGGTACCATCCTCTTCCGCACTCTTCTTCACCGCATCCATATCTGCTGTGTAAACAGCGGATTCTTTTCCGCGGTTCATCAGGAATGCGAGGAACGCTACCAGGATGGTAGGAAAGCCGAGAACGATCATCGCCACACGGTACATCGGTTTTCCAAAGGCGCGACTCATCAGTTTGTCTAATTTGTCTTTCATCTTCTTTAATCCCTCCAGACCTTTTTCCCCACGTGTTTTAATAAAACACATGTTGTATTATTGAGAATATCTTAACAAAATTTTCTGACTATGTCCAATATAGAATTATTATTTATTCATAATAAAAAGCGAATAAAACATATAAACTTATACACATTCGTGATTAATTTTAGAAAAAAAGAGCAATCCGGGGAAATATCCCCCAAAATTGCCCATCGCACTTTATTTTCTTTCGTATATATCGTCTAATGCGGTTCGCAGATGCAGGGATCCTGCATGCCGTGAGCCTGATAATAATTCCGCACATAATTGCGGAATCCTTCGGAAACCTTATTGAAATGCCGGTCTGCTTTCCACAGAATGTAGTAGTGGCGGACACAGTCAGCTTCCGTAAACGGAATAAAAGACAACTGTTTATTCGCCCGGTTTTTCTCTGCCTGACTCTCTGTCATGAATGCCACTCCGGTGCCAGACGCAACCAGTCCCGCCATATGGCAGTGGAAGCATTCGGTCGTTACATTCGGAGCAAAACCATATTTTTCGCAGAGCCCGTCTGTGATAATCCGGTGCTCATATCCTTTTGGCAGGCTGATGAACTCCTCCCCCCGGATATCTTTCAGGCTGATTTCCCTGCAGGAAGCGTAGGTACTATCCGATGAAACCGCCAGAAGATAACGTTCCCGGAAGATTTCCTCCCCCACAATCTCCGGATTCTGCCGGAGCCGGCTCGCGAGAACATAATCGACATCGCCCTTTAAAAGTTCCTCATCAATGCCATCCGCCATAATATCGTAAGAGCGGATGCGGCTTTCCGGATAAAGCTCCTTAAAGCCGATCAGAACCATCTGGGAAAAGAGCTTGCTCACAAGACCAAGGTTCAGCACGTTTTCATTTTTCTCACTCTGTGCCTGAATTTCATTCTGGCCGCGCTCCAGAATTGCCAGTGCCTGCTCCACATAACTCAGGTATGTTTTTCCATAACTGTTCAGCGCGATGCGGCGCCCCTGACGATCAAACAGCGGTACGCCAATCTCATTTTCCAGACGGCTGATGCTGACGCTGAGCGCGGGCTGCGCCACGTTAAGCTGTTTTGCCGCGTTTGTCAGGTGTCCGGTTTCCGCGACGGCCTTAAAGTACTTCAACTGGACAATGTCCATATGATCCCTCCCTGCAGATGATGCGCAAAAAGGCTGTTCCCGTTCTCAGGATCCCAGCCTCTTTGCACTCTGTGTATCTGAATTTGTCTGCCTTTGTTTTTTCTATCACGAACTTGTTTTATTTTAGTACATATAATGAGCGTTGTCAAGCTGCGCTTCTCTGCAAACAGGAATCATTATATCCTACTTTTCTTTTCCTATCTACCCTCAATTTTTGAGGGGTTTAAATAAACAGTCTCCCTGCTGTCGTCCTACCCGGCATCCAAGCTCATACAGGCTGAAGCATTCTTCAAATTTCCGACGCGCATTCGCGCTGATCTGCTTGTAGTTTTCCGGATCTTTTAATTTTTCCAGAGCCTGGTGCAGCTCCTCCGGGTCTTTTCCGATGATATAACCAGTCTCCCCATCGGTCAGGTAATCATACACCGTATCATTCTTTGTCACAATGACCGGCTTTCCGAGCATTGCCGCCTGAAGCAGCACCAGCTGGCCGGATGAGAAGTTTTCCGATTTTAACACCACAAGAACCGCATAGGAATCCGCAAGCAGCCGCAGATACTCGTTTCCGTGCAGGTTCTTTTCGTAATGGATCCGTGGGGAATCTTCCGCTGTCTCTACATCGCACACGATGCATAGGCTGTCCTGCTCTGTTTCCCATGCCGAGCGCAGGAAATCGTAATCGCGGTTGCTCCGGCCCGGCGCAATGTAAAAGCGGTCCGTGCGCTTCTGCGGCATCGCAAGCACTTCCTCTGCCACATCGGCAATTCCAAGAATTTCTGCCGCGAATCGTTCTTTGGGTACGCCAAACAAAGACACATAGTGGTCGATCTCGCTCGTTCCGAACACGTAGATCTTATGAATGTACTTCGATGTCACCGCATAGCGGACAAACCGGTAATAGATCCGGCCCACCAGTCCTTTTTTCGGACGGTAGATAAAGGTCATAATGTCCAGTTCCGGGCAGGTCCGGACGTGGAGCAGCCGCAGGTAACATGCCATGACCAGTCCAAAAAACTGCTCCCAGGCGATGATCTTTCTGTAGCGGTTCCGGACAACCGTCAGATAAACCGGGAAAAACACATACTTTAGATACCGCGTGTATTTTTTGATTCCGTTATACTCATTGATGCAGCAGCGCATAACCTGCCAGTCCTGCTCCGTTGTATCAGCCATGCCGCGCTGAAATTCCCAGTCTTCGGGGACCGGATTACCCGCAACAATCAAACACTTTTTCCCCATGTGCTTCCCCTCTCTCTGTCTCCCGGTTCTGCCAGATCATCTCATACTGACGCGCGATCTGCGGCCAGGAATAGGCGGTGCGGATCCGCTCTTTCGCGCGTCTTCCCATTTCAGTCCGCGCTTCCTCCGACAATGTCTCCGCCTGTTCGATGCACGCCGCAAGACTGCCCGGTTCCTTGGTCCAGTAAAACGCCGCATCCTGCCCGACTTCCCGGTTAAAGGAAACGTCCAGAAGCAGATTCAGCTTTGTGGCGCCAAGTCCTTCCAGAAGGCTCGGGTTCGTCCCGCCAACCTCATGACCATGCAGGTAAGCATACGCATGCTCCCGCAGCTTCTGTAAAAGATCCGGCTGATAGACCGCGCCGGTAAACACGATCCGCGGATCTTTCTCAAACTGCAGCGTTTCCTTCAGATACCGGAAGAATTTTCCGTTTGAGTTGGTGATCAGCGCCAGTTTCTTCTCGGTCCTGCTCTGCATAAACTCCCGGATGATCGTTTCAAAGTTATTTTCCGGAACAAGGCGGCAGACAACCAGGTAATAATTTTCCGCGGAAAGTCCATGCTTCTCCAGAAATCCCGTGTAGGAGCTGTCCTGATCGGATAACGGCGACGACTTGATCTCCGCTCCGTATGAGATATACGTGGTTTTCGGATGGTATGCTCCGTATTCCTTCAAAATGTAATCCTCAATATGAACGCTGTCGCAGACCACCAGATCCGCATAGCGGACCATCAGGCGCTCAGACAGTTTCCAGTATTTCCGAATCGGCGGTGCCCACTTCTGGCGCAGCCATTCATGTCCATCCGGATTTAAATAAACCTCTCCGCCCAGTTTATGGATCTTTTTATAAAAATGATGCATAAACGGTCCGATGCGGCATGCCATGATATACACGATCGGATGCTCGATCTGATGTTTCTTTATGTACCTGCAGCATGCTTCGAGCGCCGCCACATCGTAGTAGATCGCCTGCGCAGGACCGATCTGCGGTACATGGATCTTAAAGCAATGCGCACGATGGCATTCAAACTCCGTATCCGAAATTTCCCGTACACCGGGCAGTTTGCTCTCATCCACGCATCCGTCTCCGTTGGCCTTGCAGGCCACATGATACTTCACATCCGAAAGATTCTGATGGTATTCTGTCAGCTTGTAAACAAATGTTTCATATCCCCCATACGTCCCCAGTGATTTTGCCCCAACTAAAAAAATATGCTGCATAATTAATCCCTCTGCTATTTTTCGCTTTTTCCACTCATTCTTATCGTTCCACAAAGATACCGCACCAGCCCCGGATAGTATGCCCGCATCAGCTTCACATAATCCCTGCTCTGCGCAGGAGCCTTACGCTGCATCTCCCTCCATCCGGAAAACAGATCCCGGACCATATGAAGTGCCAGTGCTGGAGATTTCATTTTAAGATCTGGATGAAGTTCCCGCATGATCGTGAGCGCGCGGAACATTTTTTCCGGGCTTTTGCTGATCGAGTCCTCTCCGATCCGGTAATCCACCAGCGGTTCATCCAGAAAATAAACCGAAAATTTCTGGACAACACGGTAAATCCACTCCAGATCCTGGTAACGCGGCAGTCCGGTAAAAAATGGTTCCTGTTTCAGGACCCTGGCACGGGCCACAATCGTCTGCGTGCCAATCCCGAACAGATCGGCCCCACACGGTACCCTGCCCTCCCGGATCCGTTTCGGATAATAAACGATGGTATCGTTCGGACGGTACATGGCCATCTTGCATACGACAACATCTGCCTTTGTCTTTTCCAGCAGCTTCATCTGCTTTTCCAGTTTGTCCGGATGCCAGATATCATCGCTGTCGTGAAACGCGATATACGCGCCTTTTGCCTGCTCTGCGCCATGATTTCTGGCTGCGCAGGCGCCGCTGTTTTCCTGCCAGAGATACCGCAGGCGCGGATCTCCGATTTCTTCTATGATCTGCCGGGTGTTGTCCGTGGAACCATCGTCCACAACGATCACTTCCAGCGTATCATAGGTCTGCTCCAGCACACTCCGCACTGCTTTTTCAATGGTTGCCGCACGGTTGTAAGTTGGAATGACGACAGATACAAACGCTTTTTCCATACTGTTCCCTCTTTGTTGTATATAATAGATTACTGCTTTAATTTTTCCTGCAGCTGCTTCTCCTGTTTTCTGGTCTGCAGCATGCTTGCGTACGTCTTTAACGTTTTTCGGATTCCAAGTGTACGCAGCCGGTGAATGCCGCGCTTCATCTTGTCGTACAGGACCCGTCCGGCAGATTCATTCTGGCGCTTTTTTCCTCCAAACGGGATCTTCGCCATGACCGGGCAGGCTTGTTCTACGATGCGGAACTGATGATAGTTCATGATCCGCTCATCCTCCGGAAATTCCATGAGCATCGACATCAGATAGCGGCAGTTGGCCGGCTGCAGGGAGGTCACATGCTCCATCAGGTCAAAGCCTGTCTCAATCTCCGAAAGCCAGCAGCCGTTTCGCTGCTCCCAGTAAAAGACATTGCAGGCTGACAGCCCGCGCTGCGGATGTTTCTCATTCCACGCGAAATATTCCTGCAGAGCCGTTTCTTCCAGCGATCCCTTTTCGGCGCCAAACCAGTCATAACAGTCGAATCCCGGACCGGTCGGTGTGAAACTGCGGCGGTACCACTCCATAACATTCGGCCAGACACCGCTGCGCAGCACCGCAACATTCCCAAATTCCTTTACCAGGGGATCAAACTGCCTGCACGCATAATAAACGCGGTCCTCATCGTAAACCATGCCGGAAATATGATCCAGATATTCCTGTTCCCGCGCTTCGGAATAGAGGCTCTTATCGCGCGGGATCTCATGATGCGTGATTCCGGCTGCCTTACAGAGTTCTTTCGGAACGGTCACATCGCCCTCATAGATCAGGTCATATAACAGCGTGTAGGCATCAAAATCCACCCCTGCGTGTTTCGCCAGCGCAAGCAGCGTACGGGAATCATGCCCGCCTGTGATGGCAACCAGAAGTTTCGCATCCGGCAGTTCGGCCTGCAGATTGCGCAGGGAGGCATCAAAGCACGCGATGATGCGCTCCAGGCGCTCTCCCTGATCGGAAATGCCTTCGTATCCTGTGGCAAGCAGCGGCCCTGGCTCTGTTTTTCCGGTCTCCCAGCGATAAATCTGGGAGGGCAGAAGCCGGAAGATCTGATCATACTGCGTGCGCGGTCCCGGCATCCAGTTCATGACACGCTTTGGCGGCATCTGATAATTGTTTCGCGGCATGCCCATCTGTTCAGCAAGCAGCGTACAGTCACTGGAAACGCCCAGCGTGGAATAATAAACCGGAAAGAGCGCGCAGGTATCGGTAACGATCTGGTCCCGGTACAGCAGCACATATCTTCCGCACCAGGTTTCTTCCATGTTTAAAATTTCTTCCTGCGGAATCTCGTCCGGAAAACGGCTGCAGAGCAGTTCCGCTTCTTCCATCGGCGTTTTTCGTTCCGGCAGAAACTGCCATGCCAGCCCAAGCAGGACAAAGCGCCCGTCCACACTCACACGGACCCTCAGATTTTCCTGGAAATTCAGCACCCATCCGCCCGGAAGCTGGCGGGACTGAAATCCAGGCAGATCCAGCGCATACTTTAAGATCGCAAATTGTTTTTCGTAACTCATACAGAATACCTCCTTGGCAGTTTCTTTCGGAGCAGTTCCCAGTCTTCCCGGCTGCACACAATAAACAGATGAAGAACCGCGCCGATCGCGGCAAGCACCAGAGCTGACAGGATCAGAGTGATCCAGGAATCCGGCATGTACAGCCGGCCAAGTCCCAGGAACACCAGCGTGAGCACACCGCATGAAACCAGATTTTTCAAAATTCCCGGATAAAATGTCCACCATGGCAGATGAAGGACATGGGCCATATAGAGCGGATTCGTTCCAAAGTTGATCACCGCCATAACCCCAACGGTGGTCCAGACTACTGCGTACACGCCAAGTCCGGTATAACGGATCAGCAGATACATCCCCAGAACATTCACCAGGCCTCCGGCAATGGTAATCAGAGTCGGAATCTTTTTCTTCAGGGTCAGCACATAAATATAGTAGAGGGGCTGCATTGGCCCGCCCGGAATCGTGACCATATTGTTAATCACGGTCAGGGTGTAGATCAGCGCAACATCGGCCCGCGGGAGCCACAAACGGTAAAATGCCATTCCCAGAGCCACAAATCCGGCGAACACGATGTTGGAGATCATGCCGGACAGCTTCATTGCCACGCGGAACTCACTCAGCAGCACTTCTTTTTTTCCGGTTGCGTAGCTTTTTAAGTACATCGGCTCAAACGCCTGCCCCACCAGGACAAACACACTGGCAAACATGGAATAAAAGGTCTTGGAGACCGCGAGCTGTCCCATGGCCGCTGTGGAAAGCAGCAGGTTGCAGATCAGAAGATCCAGACCGCTGTTTAACGCATCGCCGAGAGAGTTGAGGGAAGTCCAGACTCCATCCACAACCAGATGTCTGATCGCCCAAAACGAGAAATACCGCTCTTCCACTTTCAGCTCTGGTGTATAGCGCCTGCAGATGCTCCAGTTTCCCATTGCGGTAACAAAGGCTGCCACAGCCAGTCCCAGTCCGACATAAAATACATGCGGCGGGAAAAAGCGGAAGCAGATGATCAGGACTGCCGCCTCACCGACATACGATAAGGTTTTGAAGATTCCCGCAATATAGAGCTTGTTTTTGATATGGGCGGACGCGGAAAACGCGGTGGAGATCGTGACCAGCCAGAAGTTCAGGAATACAAACAAAAATAAAAGCTGTACATCCAGAACCAGTTTTTCCGGAATGACAAGCAGTTTTTCCAGCTGGAACGTGCATCCTGCCGCAACCGCGAACAGGGCTGTTCCGAGAAACAGATCCCCGTAAAACGTAGATGTAAAAAACATCCGTGCTTCCCGCTGGTCATTTTTATGATAAGCCACCACGATATAGCGGGCCGCGAAGGAATTTAACGCCGCTGTGATCATCATGGCATACTGCGCTATATTTTTTCCCAATGTTACAAAGCCATAGGCATCGCTTCCAAGCGTATCTGTGATCATGGGAACCAGTAAAAGGGTGATCAGCGTATTGATGACCAGCGCGCCGCCCGATACTGCCACGGTCTGCATCAAACGAAAATATTTGCTTTTTGGACGTTCCGTTTTTTCCATCCCGCATTCCTCCTTTGTTCCTTTACTTTCTGATCCGGCTCCACAGCCATGCAAACACATAGGGAATGACTGTCACATCCAGTCCCCGCACACCCGTGCGGGAGATATTCCATAAAATTGCCGTCCGTGCCCTCGGGCGCGTGCGGTAATCACTGCGGTAGACCCGGTAAATATTCCGGAATCCCATTCCGACCCGGCGCAGGCTTCCGGAGACATGATCACTCGTCTCATCGTGCTTGATGAATACGACATCCCGTGTCCCGCGCAGCCTGTACGCTTTCGCGATCCGGATCCATAACTCATAATCCTCCGCGGCTGGCTGGTTTTCTGTTAAAAACCCTCCGGTCTTTCGCAGGACTTCCGTACGAATCAGCGGCGCGGAAGCAGAACCCACATAATCGGTATAGAGCATGTCCGAAAAATCCGGTTCCGGTTTGAACACTTCCCACTGCCAGTTGTAATGCTCTTTCCCGGTATCGTGCTTGATCACATGGCCGGTGCCGAACACCAGGCCGGTATCCGAAGACTGGTCAAAAAGCGGAAGAAGTTTTTCCAGTTTATCCGGGCACCATTCGTCGTCGTCGTCCAGATAGCCAAGAATATCGCCCTTCGCGCTGGCAATCGCCCGGTTCCGGGCAGCCGCGACACCGCCGTTGTGCTCCGCCGCAAGATAGCGGATCTGGCTGATCTTCGCACATTCCCGCTCAATCTCCTGCTGCAGCGGACTCCCCAGTCCATTGTCATCTATGATCAGCAGTTCATATACCGGGACCGTCTGCTGCAGAATGCTGTTCACCGCCCGGAGGATCATGCTCCAGCTCCGGCGGTAAGTCGTGATCACAGCCGTAACACGATGTTGTTCCATGGGAAATCACCTCTCTCCTAAATTTTAATACCGGAAAAACCGGCTGACCACAGGCACTTTGCTTAACATCCAGGACGCAGTCCAACAGACGGCAGACAGCAGGATCCATACCAGCGTGGATGCCGGTGCACCGTGGACCGCGCTCTGAAGCTGAAAACCATCTACCAGAAATCCATGCAGTAAAAACGCGCCGTAGCTGTACGGAGCAAAACGCGCGAGGGCTGCGGATATCCCAGGCGATACCCGGAAGCTTAAGAATACCAGGGCCGACCACACCATGACCGGAAGGCTGTCATACATGTAGTTGGACTCGATCTGCCCGGTCACGCGCCAGCACAGCCAGTACTGCCATCCGACACACACGATGGTAAACACAACCGCGAGAAAGCGGATTCCCTGCGCGTTCCATTTTTTCAGGTCCGCCGTACTGAGCAGATACCCAAGGCAGAAATAAAACAGCCATGTCCAGAGACGAAGGCGCTGTGTCACACGGTCCTGGATAAAAAATCCGCCATGCGCGATCGAATAATCCGAAGCCAGGGCAGCGCACAGACAAACCAGCAGCAAACTTCCTGTCACCAGGCAGATGTGCTTCTTGATCCATGGAAACACAGCCAGCAGCAGCGTATAGATCATGGCAAATGTGTAAAAAAACCACAAAAACGCATACGGCGTATAGGAAAGAAACCCTTTCAGCATTTCTTTTCCCGCCTTGAATGCAGAGAAATGATGCACAATCTTTACATACACACCAATCAACAGGCCGCTGAACACCAGTGCCTGCGCAATCCCGCCTAACTTCTTTTTGTAATAGGAAAACGGGAAAGTGGCTTTTCTGAGGATCAGACTGCCATTTACCATGAAAAACAGTGGCATACAGCAGCGGGCCGCATAAAACAGGACCGGATTATGGGCTGGCTGCGTAACAACAGGTTCTCTCTGCGTATGAAGCGCAAACACGAGAAGAAGCGCAATTGTTTTTACCGCGTCCAGGTAGGCAACCCGGACTGGCTGTTTTGTTTCTTCCATAATGAATAAAACTCCTTTTCCAAACTTCCTGATTCTCTATGTTTCCGCGCTTTCCCGGTTCAGGAACGGTCTTCGCGGATAACGTGGCGGATCCATCACATTTCCAGTACACGCGATTCCAAGCATGACGAACAAAAACAGCGTCAGATAATTCGCATTCGTAAAGGACCGCTCCGTGAGTCCGCGGATCAGCAGCGGCATCATAAACGCGGAGCAGGCCTGATACTGGTCCTCGCGAAACTGGCGCACATGGCGGAAGCTGTATAAAAGTACCAGGAAAAAGACCGCAATGCCAATCAGCCCTGTGTCCAGCCACATTTCCAGCAGCGTATTATGGGAACCGTATGTCATCTCGCGGAACCAGCTGTTGCGGTCGAAACGGTTCTGCAGATTCTGCAGCGCAGTTTCATCGTACCAGAACATCAGAAGACCATAGCCGGTGAAGGTATGGCTGTCCATCATAAACGGGATTACCTGCTCCCAAAGATAGGTACGATTGGAAAGCGTCGCATCCTTGCCAAGCATCTCGAACAAGGGAGCAAAAAACGGGAGAACCGTCAGTGCAACAATCAAAAAAGCAACCGAAGCGATGATATAGACATATCCCCACGGAACACGCGGGAATTTCCAGCGGTTCCACTGCCTTAAAAGAAGAAAAACCGACGGGATCAGGGCAGTAAACAATGCTCCTGTCGCCTGCGTTTCCAGAAGCAGAAATACCTGGGCAGCCAGAAGCAGCAGATACCGCTTTTCGATCCGCTCCACATCATTCCACTTCATGCAAAACAAAGCCACCTGCAGAACCAGACAATACGCCAGTTCCTCTCCCATCGCATTCTTCCGGGTCAGCAGACCGCGGAACATGTAACGTCCCTCTTCGTCATAATAAAACCCAATGCCGCGAAACACAAAAAACAGCAGAAGATTCATCGCGACAAAAATCGCCAAAGCGCTACTGATAATCTCAAACAGCCGTTTCGTCTCATAGCGGTCTGCCAGCCACAATCCAAACAGCGCCGTGATAGAAAAACGAATACTGGCAGTCAGTGCCCCGGTCTTATTGCTGGCAACAAGAACCGACTGGACTCCAAGAAACAGAAGCATCAGATAAACCGCCGTGTATTTTTTCTTCCAGTCCAGCAGCCGGATCTCCCCGATCGTATCTCCGCTCGCGATCATCATGAGACAGATCTGCAGCAGGGAAGAACCATAATCAAACAACGGCGTTAACATGCCGCTGTACTCCGATAAGATTCCGGGAAATCCAAGACGGCACACCAGGCAGCAGACTACCCAAAAGTCAATGACTGCATTTTTGCCTGTCTCGTATTCTGCTTTTTTCACTGCTTTTTCCATAGGTATCCCTGCTTTCCTGCATTGTATCTTCATATCCGGCTGCTAAAAGTCCTGGTCGGAACCGTCCTCAGAAAACGCGCTCCGGAAACAGAGACGGCAGACCAGATAACCCACGATCCCGCCGAGTGTATTGGCAAGCACATCCGTGAGGTCTGCCTGCCCGATCTGCAGCACCAGCTGAACCGTCTCGATCAGGATGCTGAGCGTGAGGCTGAGGAAGAGCACATGGGTGAGCGGCTTTAATTTTTCCGGCTGTACCAGCGGAAGCAGAAATCCCACCGGAAGAAACATGGCAATATTCAAAAATACATGCCGCAGCGGTTCCGCGGAATGCATCTGCGCTGCCCTCACAAACAGGTCTGTCCGGATCATGGAGATCCGGTGGTCTCCTGCACTGTCTCTGGAAAACATGGTAATGTACGCAACTGCCAGAAGATAGCATAACAGCAGTGCCAGGCTTCCCAGGTGAAGGGTGCGGAAATTCTGTGCCACAAACAGAACAGACAGGCACAGCGTTCCGAGCGCGATCATCATGATCAGCGTCACCAGGACCAGCTCCGCCCCTATCAGCACAGCGATAAATGCAAGCACGCCTCCCACCAGAATATAAATAACCAGAAGGATCACCGTTACCGCCGGAAATGCGTTCTGAACCTCCGAACGCTGCATGAATACCCGCAGCGTGGCAAAGTAACATCTGGCCAGCAGCAGAAAGATCATTGCGATCGCCAGTAAATTCTGAGTTTCCACGTTATCTATTCCTCTCCAGTTCCTTCATTTTTTGTTCCTTCATTTTGTGAGTCATCCTCAAACATCCGCAGCAGATCCTCAATGGAACTGTCTGACAGACGCGGGGACTCTTTCTCCGCCCCGGCTGTTTCTTCCGCCATCAGCTCAGACAGGACATCCCGGTGGTTTTCATAGGATTCTTCCGCCTGTTTCTGCTTGGACGGTTCCGGTGCCTGCGGTGCCGGTGATGCGGGCTGCACAGGATCCGGATCCAGGTCCAGAAGCGGTGCCGGTGCCTCAGTCACCCGCTGCGTTTCTTCTGCCGGGGACATATTCTGCTTTTTCCGTTTTTTTGTCTTTTTCGGTTTTGGCGGTTTCGGTGTTTTCGGCGGCTTTGCGGAAGAACCCGCATAGTCGGAATGCGCCGGTGCCATATTGTCTTTTCTGGTGTTTTTCCGTCCGCCCTCTCCTGCTGCATTGACCACACAGCCAAGTACGCGGATACCGGATTTATCCAGTTTTTCCAGAGAATTCTGAATCACAGGAAGCGGCGTGCTGTCATACGCGATCACAAATAAAACGGTATTTGCCACACGGTTTAAGCTTAAAGTCTCAGATGCCTCACCGACCGGAGCAGAATCCAGAATGATGTACTCATATTTTTCACGCAGGCGCTGGATCAGTTCGGTGATCGTGCCGTCCATTGCCATGGCGTTATGCTCCAGCACCGCCGGAAGAAGGTCCAGATAACCGGTCAGTGTTGTGATCGCATCTTCCTCAGTCGCCTCATTCCGGTAAAGCGCATTCAGGGAATGGGCATAATCCACCTTTTCCATAAATAAAGTTCCAAGACTCGGATTGCGCATGTCGAAATCGATCAGCAGCGTCTTGTGCTCCATATCCGAAAGCTGAATGGCCAAATTTGCTGCCACTGTCGATTTTCCCTCTCCCGCAGCGGAACTTGTCACATAGAAACAGTGATGCTGCTCCTTGGTTCCAAGGCGGTTGCGCAGAATGTACGCTGCCGCTGAATAATTCTGCAGCACAACGGAACGCTCGTTCTCATCGCTGACAAGAATGGATCTCTGATGGTGCCGGAAATAGGCATCATCCCGCGGGATAATACCAATTGTTTCCAGTCCGAACATGGTTTCCGCGTCTTTCGCGTTGTTCAGCGTTGGGCGGATAATCAGCTCGATCACGGCAAATCCGATTCCACAGCAGAAACCAAGCATAGAAAGAATTACCGGGAGCAGCCTGCTTGCCCTGCTGGTTCCTACCTGCTCTGCCTTTGGTTCATTGATGATGGCAAGCTGGCCAATCTGCAGGGTAGACGGCATGGCACTGCTGGCCACATTTACGATCGAACGCCAGATATTGACTGCGTTCTCTGCATTATTCCAAGTAAAACGCATCTCCATGATCTGCGTTGCCTGGTACTGGGTCAGAGTGAGCTTTGTGCGCAGCTCCTCCGGAGTCACGCCCAAAAGGCCCTGATCCGCAATCACCTGATTGAGAACATGGTCGCTGCTGACCACATAGCGCACTGCATCTGCCATATCCTCGGCCAGATGAAAGTCATTGTTGTTTGCAATCTGTGCCCCGTTCACATAAACACCTTCCGCGTTCCGCGTTGAAATTGCAAACGAACCACCTGCCACATAACTCTGCTGCGAATTCTGAATGTACGTCACCGCAAGCAGAAGCAGGCCAAACACGAGTCCTGTCATGGTGAGAGACAGAAGCATCTTCCAGCGCTTTTTCAGCACAAAAATCATATCACTAACACGAATCTGAACGCTACTGCTTTGCATTATACGTCACCTTTTTTCGCTTTCTTATTTTTTGTTTTTTCCTTTTTAAAGAGACCCGTAAGCAGAACAGCCAGGACCATAATCACGCCGAATACACCTGCTCCCGCAAGAATATAACGCATATACTGTCCGGATCCGACAAGTACGCTCTGTACTGCAGCCTGATCATTTACCTGAAGCGGATATTTCTTCTGCGTATTTCCATCCATCACGATATAATAGCTGCCAGACTTCAAGTTTGTAAAGGTAACCGGCACCGTACTGGTTGTCCATGCCTGAATCTCATTGCCGGAAGCATCGAAGAGCTGCATGTCAACTCCGGCACTCTGACGGCCTAACGGATTCTTTGACGCTCCGATCTCCACACGGATCATACGGTTTGTCAGATCCAGTTTCAGCTCATCCTGTCCACTGATCCTTCCATCTGCCGCAACGCTGAAGGTATGCTCCTGGGTATCCGGTTCATAATCATCCACAGTTTCTGTCTGTGTGATGGTATAAGTCGTATTTTTGTCTAACTGATCCAGAATGATCTGTCCGGAAGCATCGGTCGTTACCTCCCTGGAAACGCCGTGATCCGGTGTTACCTGGTAAACCGCGCCGGCGATCGGTCTTGTATTGTAAAGCTCATCTTTCAGATTCAATGTCACGCGGCTGAGCTTAGAGGTAAGCGTATTTAACGGCACTTCCACCTCGGTTTTCTTTTCCACGCTGCAGTCCAGATCAGACTCCTGACCAACGTAATACTCCGGAATATCTTTCTCCCGGACAATGTACTTTCCGAGGTAAAGCTCATCGCTGGTACCGTAGCCCTTTTCGTCGCAGGCGATTGTTCCTACAACCTGTCCCGCATGGTAGCGCAGCGTGCCGTCCTGTGTGATAATGTCCTCGCCCGCGATGACCTCAAACGTGCCGCCTTCCACAGGCTGTGCAGTTTCCGCGTCGTTCATCTGGATCCGGATGATGTTTCTGGACGGATTCAGCGGAACCTTGACTACAAAAGGCTCCGGCCAGTCGTAGATGTTGTTTAAGTCAAAATACTGGTTTTCTGCCGCGTCATATCCGGCCGGTTCGGTCAGCTCATGTACAATATACTCTCCCTGCCAGAGTTTTTCCGGGAAGTAGAAGGTTCCCTGTTCCGTTGTCTCGTAGGAACGGAACGAAATCTTTTCCGGATAATAGACATTCAGTACCTGCAGCGAATTGTCCGCGCCGTACAGCTCAAACTGAACGCCCTGTTCCTTGATGGTCCGGTCTGTCTCCGCATCAACCATAACAACATACACCGCCGATTTCAGTCCCTCTCCCGGTCCGGTTCCTGGTCCGGTTCCAGAGCCGCCTCCGCCGCCTCCGTTGCTTCCGTCGTGCTTTTCCTCGCCGCCGCTGCCTTCGTATTCCTGCTCACCGCCGTCTTCGCCGTGTTCGCTTCCGCCATTGCCGTTGTCGTCCGGATTGCCGCCGCTGTTTGTCTCTGGGCGCTTTATAGCGGCACCAATGCCGTCTCCAACAGCATCCGATGGCGTTGCCGTCACATTTCCAGTTTCATCAATTCCATCATGATCCGGAACGTTGACCAGATAAAGAGCCAGCAGCAGGATTACAAGCAGCAATACCAGCATCAGTGCGCTGAACATATCCGTCGCAGGCTGCCAGAAATTCAATTCATCATCATTCTGCCTTTTTCTCGGCTTCATTTCATCGTCTCCTTGTTCGTCAGCTCCTCAAACTCCTGTACCGTGATCGGTTTGGAAAGCAGGAATCCCTGTCCTTCCGAACACCCGCACTTGCGCAGAAGCGTAAGCTGTTCCATACTCTCGATCCCCTCCGCTGTCAGATTCAGCTTCCGCCTGCGCGCGTGCGCAAACAGTTCCGCGATTGCCTCCGGGCTCTGTTTTCCGGCAAAACGGCGCAGATCCAGTTTCAGCGCATCCGCGGAAATATTGTCCATATCTTTTAATACAATGAAATCTCCGTCGAATCCATCGATGACAACGCGGAATCCTTCCGCGCGAAGCTGTTCTTCGATTTCCATGACAGAATGCGCGGCATTGAGATACGCGGTCTCTGCGATCTCAATTTCCAGATAACGCGGCGGAACACGGTATTTTTTTACAAGGTTTGTGAAATACTCCACCACATCCATAGCAAGGATGTCCATTTTTGTTACATTGATGGAAAGCGGAACCGGCCGCATTCCTGCATCAATCCACTGGCGGATCGTGCTGCAGACGGACTCCCATATGTACTGGTCCAGCTTTGTGATATATCCGTTCTGCTCTAAAACCGGAATAAACACCGATGGGAGCATCACGCCCATTTTCCCGTGATTCCAGCGCACCAGTGCTTCCGCGCCGATGATCTTTCGTGTATTGATGTCGAACTTCGGCTGAAGCTGGAACGTAAATTCCCCGTTCTGTAATCCGGCCAGAATCTGCGGCATCAGGATCTTTTCGTGTTCCGCTCCTGTGACAGAGGATGCCGGGTTGGATGTAGAATACTCCGGAATCTTCGGAAGACGCTCTAACAGATCCACGATCCGGCTGTACTCCCTGCGTTCCCGGTAAAGGGTCTGCTCTTCTACGGACGGAATCACATTTTTATGGAAGGAATCCGTAAACATGCCCAGATTACGGAGCATCATATTCCATGCGACCCCGTAAACAATGTTGAACAAAAGAGATAAAATCACACCGGCAATGGAAGTATAGAACGCCACCTGAATACCGGAGAGAAGTGTCTGGACACTGGTAAGCGCATCCGTGACTGTACTGAAGCCAATGCCGCGGATACCGATCAGAAGACCGATGAACGTACCGAGGATACCAAGGCTCGTCATCATGCCCGGAATCTGGCGGACCAGACTCTGCCAGCTGTGCAGTGCCAGTTCATCTTCATTGATATATTCCGTGATATCGCACAGAATCTGTCCGGACGACTGCTGAGTCTTCACCTTGGCACGGTATTCATCAAAAAAGTCGTCCAGAGTCTGCTGCTGGAAAAAGCTCTCATATCCGAGAACCGCGGACCAGGTAGAACTGGTCTGAACTCCTGTTGCGCGCTGAATATTCCATACTCCGCGCTGCAGTGCCTGATTATAACGGATGACCGGCAGCACGCCGCAAAACACACCAGCAACCAGGATTGCCTCCATGATCGCGATAAAAAGCATGGATAAAACGTCCGGAGCGTATGCGATCAGAACTGCTCCGCCCGCGAGAACTGTTATTACAAATGTCATCAGGCTTCTTTGCATGGTATTTCACCTTTCCTTATCTTTATTCATAACAAAAAATTCCGCTTTTCAGCCGGAAAACCAAAAAATGCCAGAAAGCCCCTATTGTCTGACCCAATCAAACAACAGAAGCCTCCTGGCCGGTTGCACCACTCACTCAGCGCTGCGCAGGTGCCCAGATAAACGCAGTGCTTCAACGTTTCCAGAAAAAACAACTCATTTCGCCATTATATTATAGGCATTCCGATTTGTAAAGTACTTCGCTGGAAACATCGTGCAAAAATCATGCGCTATTTTCTGCATGGCAATATCCAGATCCGCTTTCAGATCGGGACGGTTCCTGCTGATGACAAAATAATTGCAGGAAGCACCAATCCGTGTGATGGCAGAAAGGTTATCCTCCTCCCATTGCGGAGATTCATTCAGCACAAAGCCGTCAATCTTATGATCTGCCAGTTTCTGGTGCACATCTTCTGCACCGGTAATCGCCTGAACCTTCTGCTCTTTGACCATGCGAATCACGCGCGCAATCGCCTCATTCTCATCGGTGATCATCGCGCCCTCTTTCGTTCTGGCCACAAGCGTTCCGTCTTCCTCGTAGGCACGATCCGCAAACACCTCAGATGCCGTCCGCAGTCCACAATCCTGTCCCGCACGGATCATCTCACTTCCCGCAAGTGCCATCAGAATCAGCTTTGGATTGTACTCCGCAATTGCCTCACAGATTCCTTTTGCGAGTTTGTAATCTTTTGCTGCCATATTATAGAAAGCGCCGTGCGGTTTTACATGCTGCATCTCCACATCGGATGCCTTGCAGAATGCGTCCAGAGCACCAATCTGGTAAAAGGTGTAGGCTTTCGCTTCCGCCGGAGAGACATTCATGTTTCGACGGCCGAATCCCATCAGATCCGGATATCCCGGATGTGCTCCGACACGGATGCCTGCCTCCTTTGCCATCTCAATCGTCTTTTTCATTACAACCGGATCGGATGCATGAAATCCGCATGCCACATTTGCAGATGTGATTAACGGAATCACCTTGTCATCCATTCCGAGTGTATAACGTCCAAAGCTCTCTCCAAGATCGCTGTTTAAATCTACACAATACATTGTCTTCTCCTCCCGTCCTGTTATAACATGCCATTTACTTGATATGCATGGCATTCTCAATAAATCCGGTATCTGCCTTTCCTTCTGCAAAAACCGGATGTCCCATAATCTGATACTGGAAATCCAGATTCGTCTCCACACTGATCACAAGCATCTCATTGAGTGCGAACGCATCTTCATCAGTGCTGCCTCTCTCGTCGGAGCATGCACGATCACTTTCGCGATCATCGAGTCGTACTCCGATGGAATCTTGTATCCGGTATAAAGTCCGGTATCGACACGAACTCCATTTCCTGCCGGAAGATGAAGGTGTCTGACAACACCCGGGCTCGGCATAAAGTTCTTCTCCGGAATTTCCGCATTGATTCTGCACCCGATCGCGTGACCTCTCGGGCGCACATCCTCCTGCGTGAAGCTCAGCGGTCTCCCATTGCCACGCGGATCTGCTCGATAATCAGATCCGTTCCGGTCACCATCTCCGTAACACCATGCTCAACCTGAATTCTCGTGTTCATCTCCATGAAATAGAAGTGTCCATTCGAATCAACAATGAACTCGATCGTTCCGGCATTCGTGTAGCCAACCGTCTTCGCTGCGAGGATCGCATATTTGTTCATCTCCGCGCGCATCTCATCGGTAACTGCCGGAGAAGGGGATTCCTCGATCAGCTTCTGGTGATTTCTCTGCGCGGAACAGTCTCTGTCTCCGAGAGCAGCCACATTTCCGAAGGAGTCCGCCATGATCTGAATCTCAACATGGCGCGGATTCTGCACAAAGCGTTCAATATACATGGTATCATCACCAAATGCATTTGCAGACTCTCTCTGTGCCATGCCAAACTGGAACTCAAACTCATCCTCATTCTCAGCGACACGCATGCCCTTTCCGCCGCCTCCGGAAGAGGCCTTGATCATGACCGGATAACCGATCTCTTTTGCCAGCTTCTTTCCGACTTCTGCATCGTAGACCGGTTCTCTCGTGCCCGGAACAACCGGAACGCCTGCGTCCATCATCGTCTTTCTCGCATGGGACTTGTTTCCCATCCGGTCGATGACATCTGCATCCGGACCGATGAATGCAATGCCGTTTTCTTTACAGCGTCTCACAAACTCGCTGTTCTCAGACAGAAAACCATAACCCGGGTGAATCGCATCCGCACCCATATTCTTAGCTGCCATGATAATCTGATCCATGTTTAAGTAGTTGTTCTTTGCAGGTCCCTCACCGATACAGATTCTCTGGTCCGCGAGCTGGACATGAAGGCTGTTCTGGTCTTCCCTGGAATACACCGCAACACTGCGGATTCCCATATTACACCTCACCTTCGCGAACAGTACACTCATAGGTTCCTTGATCAACCAGTGCCTTAATCCGCAAATATTCTTCTTCGTCCACCGGAACGAATCGAATGTAGTCGCCGGCTTCCACGAGAATCGGAACTTCGCGCTCCGGATCGTAAGTCTTCACCGGAGTCATTCCCATCAGCTGCCAGCCACCCGGTGAATCCATCGGATAAATACCGGTTTGAGAACCGCCAATTCCGACGCTTCCCGCGTCAATCTTGATTCTCGGCGTTGCCAGTCTCGGGGTGTGAAGACGCTCATCGAGTCCGCCAAGGTAACAGAATCCCGGAAGGAATCCGAGCATATAGATCAGATAATCCGTCGAGCTGTGCAGGGCAATGACTTCCTCCTCCGTCATACCCGCATGCTCTGCGATGTATGCCAGATCCGGACCATACTTTCCACCGTAGCAAACCGGGATCTCAAAAACTTTTTTTCTCTTCTCTCCCGCCTTTGTCTCCACTTTCAAAAGCTTTTTCATTCGCTTTGTGATCTCGCTGTAAGAAATCACGCGCGGATCATAGTTGATCAGCAGAGAACAGAATGCCGGAATCACATCGAGAACACCCTCTATATGCTGTTCCCGCATCAGCTGAACTGTCGCCGCCCGAAATAACCGGGCGTTCATCATTTTTTCTGCCATCTTTCCAGTTAATTGTTTTTGTGGTATGATTTTGGGAGAAACAAATCGAAATTGTTGATGTGATTGATTTTGGTCTTAATGAAATATGTGTGAGGTAAGAGTATGGGAATTATAAAAAATGCTATACCGATATTGGAGTTTGATACAGAATAGACAGTCGTCATAAGTCCTGTACGTGAAAATTTACAACTCAATCTTCCGAAAAAGTGTGTGTTCGCACTTCTTGGTAATTATATAGATGAGTATGCTGACAAATCTGACACGAAACAAGTATCTTCTTTTAGAGCTATAATTTCTAGTGGAATTTGGAGGGAGTAAATTCATGGCATTAAAATTAATGAAAGGCAGTTTGCAATACAAAAATCAAATTATAGAAATGA